>NZ_VISU01000020.1:0-79340 GCF_007827625.1 Micromonospora sp. CNZ297
TGGTCGATTTGCTGTCTTACCTGGAGCCTCGCCCTCATCGATCTACGGCCCCCGCCTACCCACGCTGACCTGCAAGATCAGGATGAAAAAGGCTCCTTGAAGGGCGGGGACATGTGGGAAACGATTCTGGGCTTCGTCAGTCTGATGCTGGTCGCGGTGTCGTTGTGCTTCTCCGCCGTGCAGACGCGGGAGGTGGCGAAACAGAGCCGCATCAACAACGGCATCGGCTCGGCCACCGCGCTGATGGAAGTGAACAATTTGTCTCGCGCCTGGCACGACCGCCTGTTGGAGAATCCGCCGCTTCGCGCATACTTCTTCGACCGGAAGCCCTCCGCGCCGAGCGACACCGACCGGTCCGTCGTGATCACCCTCGCGGAGCTACTCGCGGACGTGCTGGAGTGCGAGCTGCAGGTGGCCGGGCTGCTGCCCGACTTCCGATTCGCCCACTCCTGGCACCGGTGGCCCGCGCACATGCTGGAGCAGAGCCCCGTCCTGGCCGAGGTGGTGGAGAGCCACCCCGACTGGTGGCCCACGCTCCACGAGCTGTGGCGCTCGACCGGCGAGTCCGGCCCGGCCACCGTGACCCATCCATTGGCCGGTGGGGTTGCGGCCACCTCGACCCGCGTCCCGCGGCGGCGCCGGTGACCCACGAACGTCCCGGGCGCGTAGGCTCCCGCGGTTGAACGGGCCGGTCACCGCTGCCGGCGTCTCTCAGCCGACGACGGTGACCTCCAGGAGGAGGGCCTGTTCGGGGTGCAGAGCGGGGAGCTGAACGCCGACCGTGCCCAGCACCGAACCGCTCACCGTGATGCCGTCGCCCGGCCACGCCAGCCAGCCCGGCGGGGACAGCTCCAGCAGGGCCGGTTCCGGTACTCCGGCGGGCGGGCGGACCCGGTAGCGCCGCTGCGGGTGCAGCCCCGGCAGCCGCACCGCGCCCGGCACCTGCGCCGCCGAGGTGGCGACCCGGCTGACCGCGTACACCGCATGGTTGCGGTCGTGGGCGACCACGCCGTGGGCCTGCACGGCCGGGTCCGGGTGGTCGACCCGGACCACCCGGCCGGTGTGCAGCAGCGGGCGCAGCCGCTTGTGCAGCGCCACCCAGGCGGCGAGTTCGGTCCGCTCGCCGGCGTCGATCGCGGTGATGTCCCACTCGATGCCGTGGTGGCCGAACAGCGCGGTGACCGCGCGGAAGCTCAGGTCGTGCACGCGGTGCGTGGTGTGCGAGCGCTCCGGGCCGATGTGCGTGCCGATCAGTTCCGGCGGCAGCAGCAGGCCGGTCCAGCGCTGGATGGACAGCCGTTCCAGCGCGTCGTTGCAGTCGCTGGCCCAGACCCGGTCGGTGCGGCGCAGGATCTCCAGGTCGACGCGCGCGCCGCCGGAGGAGCAGCTCTCGATCTCGACGTCCGGGTGCCGGGCGCGCAGCTCGTCCAGCAACCGGTAGACCGCGAGGGTCTGCGCGTGCACCCCGGGCCGCCCGGCGTGCCCGGCCTCGGTGAGGTCGCGGTTGTGGTCCCACTTCAGGTACGCGAGCCCGTCGTGCTCGCTCAGCACCGCGTCGAGCCGTTCGAGCAGGTACGCGTATGCGTCCGGGTGGGCCAGGTCGAGCACCTGCTGGTGCCGCCACGGCGGCGGCAGCCGGCCCGGCGCCTGGAGCACCCAGTCGGGGTGGGCGCGGAACAGGTCGGAGTCGGGGTTGACCATCTCCGGTTCCACCCAGAGCCCGAACTGCATGCCGTGCCCGCGTACGTGGTCGATCAGCGGCTGCAACCCGTCCGGCCAGACCTCGCCGTCGACCCACCAGTCGCCGAGCCCGGCCTGGTCGTGCCGCCGGCCACGGAACCAGCCGTCGTCCAGCACAAAGCGTTCCACACCGACCTCGGCGGCCCGGTCGGCCAGCGTCCGCAGCCGGTCCAGGTCGTGGTCGAAGTAGACCGCCTCCCACACGTTAAGCGTCACCGGCCGCGGCGTGCGGGGGTGCGACGGGCGGGTCCGCAGGTGGGTGTGCAGCGCGTCGCTGAGCCCGTCCAGCCCGTCGGCCGAGTGCGCCGCGTAGAGCAGGGGAGTGGCGTACTCCTCGCCCGGCCCGAGCACGATCTCGCCGGGTGCGAGCAGCTCACCGCCGCCGAGCGTGGACTCACCTGTGGGGCGGCGCTCGGCGGCGGTGACGTGGTCGCCGCTCCACGCGGTGTGCACCGCCCACACCTCGCCGTGCCGGAAACCGAACCCGGCGGTGCCCGCGACCAGCAACAACGTGGCGTCGTGGCCGGTGCGGCCGTGCCGCCCCTCGCGTACCCAGGCGCCCATCGGCCACGGGTGCCGCTGCGGCGCGCGTTCCCGGCACCAGCGGCCGGTCAGGTCGAGCAGTTCGGTGGCGACCGCCGGCACCGGCAGCACCGGCGTCAGCTCCCGCACCTCGTACCGGCCGTCGCCGTCGTTGCGCAGCCGGTGCCGCAGCGTCAGCACGCCCGCCGCGTCCAGCGTGATCTCGACGGTCAGGCTCAGCCCCGCGCCCGGATCCGCCGCCCGCACCTCCACCCGCCCGGAGGAAAGAAAGGGCCCCTTGTTAACGCCTGGTGCATGTAAAGGGGCCCCTCCTAACAGGGCGGGCGACGGTGCCGCGGGCTCGTCGTACACGTCGAGGCCGGTGAGGCGGAACGCCGTCGACCAGTCCCGGCCGTCGCGGTGACCGGCGAGACCGGGACGTCCGCTCCACCCGGCGCTCGCCTCGGGCAGCAGCGACAGCACAGTGGGCGTGTCGAAGCTGCTCGGCACCACCGGCGGCACCGTGGCGTCGACGACCGCGGGCAGGTCCTCGTCGGGCAGCGGGCCGAGGTCGGCGCCCCAGTGCACGACCCGGGGCAGCCCCGGGCCGCGGGCGTCGAGCACCAGGCTGGTCCGCGCGCGGCGCAGGTGGACGATCGTCATCCCTTGGAGGCTCCCAGCGTCAGACCCCGGACGAACTGCTTCTGCAGCAGGAAGAAGATCACCAGGGTGGGGATCGCGACCAGCACCGAGCCGGCCGAGACCAGGTTGTTGTCGGTGAAGAACTCGCCGCGAAGGTTGTTCAGCGAACTGGTGACCGGGAACTTGTCGCCGGTACGCATGAGCACAGTGGCCCAGAAGAACTCGTTGTAGATCCAGGTGACTTCGAGCGTCGCGAGGGCGGCGAGCGCCGGGCGGCACAGCGGCATCGTGACCTGCCAGTACTGCCGCCACACGTTCGCCCCGTCGACCATCGCGGCCTCGTACAGCTCGTGCGGCAGCGCCTTCATGTAGTTGCTGAGCACGAACACGCAGAAGCCGCACTGGAACGCGACGTTGACCAGGATCAGCCCCCAGTAGCTGTCGTACAGCAGCTCCGAGTCGCTCATCCAGGCCGGCAGCGGGATCTCGGTGAACATCCGGAACAGCGGGATGAGCAGCGCCTGCTGCGGCAGCAGGTTCGCCGCGGTGAACAGGCCGAGCAGCGCGATGTTGAGCTTCCAGCTGAACCGGGCGATCACGAACGCCACGCAGGAGGCGAGGAACAGCGTGAGCAGCACCGCCGGGACGGTGATGTACGCCGAGTTGAGGAAGTGCTTGCCGAACTCGGCGGTACGCCAGGCGGTGACGTAGTTGTCGATCGTCCAGCCGCCGAGCGACACGTAGCCGTTGGCGGCTGTGTACTCGTAGGAGCGGAACGAGGTGAGCACCGCCCAGAGGATGGGGAACAGCCAGCCCACGGCGACCGTACCCAGGAACAGGTGCAGGACGACCCGGGCGGGCCGCACGGGGCGGCGGCGGCCGGCGGAGACGGCGGTCATCGCTTGTCCTCCCGCATCACGGTCCAGAGGTAGATGGTGATGAAGACCAGCGAGACGGCCAGCATGATGGTCGCCAGCGCGGAGCCGAAGCCGATCCGGCTGGCCTCGCCCACCACGTTCTGGGTGACCAGCGCGGATATCAGCTCCAGCCCGTTGCGGCCCTTGTTGATGACCCAGACCAGGTCGAACGCGCGCAGCGACTCGATCACCGTCACCACCAGCACGATGATGTTGATGGGGCGCAGCACCGGGAAGACGACCCGGAAGAACGTGCTGGTCTCCGAGGAGCCGTCCACCGCGGCGGCCTCGCGCAGCGACGGGTCGACGCCCTTGAGGCCGGCCAGGTAGAGCAGCATGATGTAGCCGACGTGCCGCCAGCCGGCCGCCACCAGTACGGCCCAGATGTTGACGTCCGGGTCGCCGTACCAGTCGGTCTCGCCGCCGAACACGCCGTTGAGCAGCCCCTGATCGCGGCTGTAGATGAGCTGCCAGACGAAGCCGATGAGCGCCAGCGACAGCACCACAGGCAGGTAGAGCGCGGTCTGGTAGAAGCGGCTGCCGCGAATCTCCTTGTCGAGCAGCACGGCGAGGAACATGCCGAACGGGGTGGCCACCACGAACAGCGCGGCCAGCCACAGCAGGTTGTTCTGCACGGCGGGGACGAACGGCGGGTAGATGTTCACCACGTCGTCGTAGTTCTTGGCCCCGACCCACTCGATCTCGGAGATCGGGCCGATGCCGTCCCAGTTCGTGCCGGAGAGCAGCACCGTCGCCACCGCGGGCAGCCAGACCAGCCCGGTGACGAGCAACAGGGGTACCAGCACCATCAGCGTGATGACCACGCGGTCGGTGCGGGACAGGAGCCGTAGCCGGCGACCGCGACCACCGTTCGTGGTGGTCGCGGCCGGCGGCGGCACGGCGCGATCCGCTTGGATCAGGGGCAGGTCGGACATGATGTCCTTCCCCCTTCCGCCGTCAGCTGGTGAAGATCGACTTCTTCTGGTTCTCGATGCTGGTGAGCAGCCCGCTGATGTCCTTCGGGTCCTTGATGAACTGCTGCAACGCCGGGATCATCACGGTGGAGGCGAAGTCCGGCCGGGTGTCCCGGTCGAGGAACTGGGCGATCTCGGTGGCGGAGCCGACCAGCTCGGCGGCCTTCTTCTGCAGCGCGGTGTAGGCACCGGTTTCCGCGCCGCTGTTGGCGACAAGCGTGCTCGGGTCGTTCTTGACGGTGATGTCCGCCGCCTCCTTCGAGCCGAGGTACGTCAGCAGCTTCTGCGCCGCGTCCTTGGACTTCGGCTTGCGGGCCATCATGTAGCCGTCGATCGGGGCGTCCAGCGCCTTCGCGCCGATCGTGGAGTCGACCTCGGGGAACGTGAAGAAGTCCAGGTCCTCCAGGTCGGCGCCGCTGAACTGCTGGCCGACGAACAGGCCGAGCAGGTACATGCCGCTCTTCTTCTGCTGCAGCGACTGCGCGGCCTCCTGCCAGGTGCGGCCGAGCGAGTCCGGCTGGTGCAGGGGGAGCAGCCCGGCCCAGGTGTCGAAGACCTTCTTCACCTTGTCGGAGGTCCACGCCTCCTTGCCGGCCATCAGGTCGATGTGGAACTGGTAGCCGTTGATCCGCAGGTTGAGGATGTCGAACGTGCCCATCGCCGGCCAGCCGTCCTTGTCGGCGAACGCGATCGGGTTCAGGCCGTCCTTCTTCATCTGCGCGCCGAGCGTGTTCAGGTCGTCCAGCGTCTTCGGCACCTCGTAGCCGCGCTGCTGCCACACCGACTTGCGGTAGAAGACGGCCCACGGGTAGTACGACGCCGGCACGAAGTACTGCTTGCCGTCGTCGCCTGTGGACGCCTTCTTGAACGCGTCGGAGTAGCCGTCGAGCTTGCCCCACACGTCGCTGAGGTCACCGGCCAGGCCCTTGGCGGCGAAGAAGCGCATCCGGTAGCCGGCGAACCAGGTGAACACGTCGTCCGGCTTGCCCTGCAGGTAGTTGTTGATGTTCTCCTGGAACGTGTTGTGGTCGACCGTGTTGATGTTGACGGTCACGCCGGAGGACGTCTTGAAGCCGTCCATCACCTTGGCGACGACGTCCTTGGGCTTCGGGTCCGACTGGTTCGAGCCGAGGGAGACGCTCTTGGCGTCGCCGCCGGACCCGGAGTCGGAGTCGCCGCAGCCGGCGAGCAGACCGGTGCCGAGCAGCGCCCCCGCACCGGCCGCGCCGGCGAGCAGCGAGCGCCGGTTGAGGCCGGCGACTGACGGGGGTACGAGCCGGGCGAGGTATTCGGCTTGCGAGCGGGGACGGGACATGGTGCCTCCTGCGTGGAAGAGGTGCGCTGCGCTCATGGACCGTGATCGTTGGCGGTGAGCGGTGTTCGTGTCGGCCGCGGCAGATCCACCGAGAATCCACACGTCCGAACACAAACAGCCGGTGGCGCTTGAAGCTACCCCTTGGCGCGGCGCTGTCAAGAGGGCAAAAAGACGACGCTGTCGGCGGTGAGGCAGGGCAAAGAGTCGGTAAACGTTGGAACTTCAGTCGATGTTGGAAAGTGTTGACTTGGGTGCTGTTCGGGGGCACCCTCTGCTGTCATGCGGAACTGGCACGGCGACGGCATCTGGTACGGCGCGGACTACAACCCGGAGCAGTGGCCCGAGCAGACGTGGGCCGAGGACGTCGAACTCATGCGACGGGCCGGGGTCAACCTGGTCTCGGTCGGCATCTTCTCCTGGGCACTGCTGGAGCCCGCCCCCGGCCGGTACGTCTTCGACTGGCTGGACCGGGCGATCGACCTGCTGCACGACGGCGGCATCAGCGTCGACCTGGCCACCGCCACCGCCAGCCCGCCACCGTGGCTGGCGCACCGGCACCCGGAGACGCTGCCCCGCCGCGCCGACGGCACGGTGCTCTGGCCCGGTGGCCGGCAGGCGTACTGCCCCAGCTCACCGGTGTTCCGGGACCACTCGCTCGCCCTGGTCGAGGCCGTCGCCCGCCGGTACGCGCGCCACCCCGCCGTCGTGCTCTGGCACGTCTCCAACGAACTCGGCTGCCACAATGTGCACTGCTACTGCGACGTCAGCGCCGAGGCGTTCCGCGGCTGGCTGCGCGAGCGCTACGGCGACCTGGACTCGCTCAACGCGGCCTGGGGCACCGCCTTCTGGAGCCAGCGCTACCACGACTGGGCCGAGATCAACCCGCCGCGTACCGCGCCGACGTTCGCCAACCCGACGCAGCAGCTGGACTTCCTGCGGTTCTCCTCCGACGAGCAGCGCGCCCAGCTGCGCGCCGAGCGGGAGCTGCTGAACCGGCTCGTCCCGCAGCCCGTCACCACGAACTTCATGATCGGCACCGGCATCAAGTACCTGGACTACCACTCCTGGGCCTCCGACGTGGACGTCGTCTCCAACGACCACTACCTCACCGCCGCCGACCCGCAGCCGCAGGTCAACCTCGCGCTGGCCGCCGACCACACCCGGGGCGTCGCCCGTGGTGCGCCGTGGCTGCTGATGGAGCACTCCACCAGCGCCGTCAACTGGCAGCCCCGCAACGTGGCCAAGACGCCCGGCCAGATGCGCCGCAACAGCCTCGCCCACGTCGCGCGCGGCGCCGACGGCGTGCTGTTCTTCCAGTGGCGGGCCTCCCGGGCCGGCGCGGAGAAGTTCCACTCCGCGCTGGTGCCGCACGCCGGGCCGGACACCAAGGTGTTCCGCGAGGTCTGCCGGCTCGGCGCCGACCTGCGCGCGCTCGCCGAGGTACGCGGCAGCCGCGTCGACGCCGACGTGGCGATCCTGTTCGACTACGAGGCCTGGTGGGGCGCCGAACTCGACTCCCACCCGAGCGTCGACGTCACCTACACCGACCGGCTGTCCGCGCTGCACGCCGCGCTCTGGCGGGCCGGGGTCACCGCCGACGTGGTGCACCCGTCGGCCGACCTGTCCCGCTACCGGCTCGTCGTGGTGCCCACGCTCTACCTCGTCCGCGACGCCGACGCCGACGCGCTGCGCCGGTTCGTGGAGGCCGGCGGCACCGCTGTGGTCACCTACTTCAGCGGCATCGTCGACGAGCACGACCACATCCGGCTCGGCGGCTACCCCGGCGCGTTCCGCGACCTGCTCGGCGTACGCGTCGAGGAGTTCTTCCCGCTGCGGGAAGGCGGGACGGTACGCCTCGACGACGGCGCCCGCGCCGACGTGTGGACCGAGTGGCTGCACGCCGAGGGCGCCGAGGTGCTGGCCGCGTACACCGACGGGCCCCTGCCGGGCGTGCCGGCGCTGACCCGGCACACGGTCGGCGCGGGCGCCGCCTGGTACGTCGGCACCCGGCTCGACGACGAGGCCACCGACCGGCTGGTGGCCCGGCTCCTCGCCGAGACCGGCGTACGTCCGCCGGTGAGCGCGCCGGCCGGGGTGGAGGTGGTCCGCCGCCGCTCGGCGGACCGGAGCTGGCTGTTCGTGGTCAACCACACCACCGAACCGGCCCGGCTGGCGGTCAACGGCGTCGAGCTGCTCGGCGGCGCCCGTTGCGACGGCGAGCTGGAGGTGCCGGCGGGTGAGGTGGCGGTGGTCCGCGAGGAGCCCGCGCCGGTGCCCGCGACCGCCTGACCGGTACCCTGCCGTTCGCGCCGAGGAGGTCCCCATGCTCGCCCAGCAACGGCAGAGCGCCATCCTGGAGTTGATCCGCCAGAGCGGCGGCGTCCGGGTCAGTCACCTGGTCAGCCGCTTCGGGGTGTCCGACATGACGATCCGCCGCGACCTGGAGGTGCTGGCCGACCGCGGCCTGATCGACAAGGTGCACGGCGGAGCGACGCTCGCCGGACCCGGCTCCACCGAGGAGCCCGGCTTCGCCGCCAAGTCGGTACGCCAGCAGGCCGAGAAGCGAGCCATCGTGGAACGGGCCGCCGAGCTGGTCGAGCCGGGGATGGCGGTGGCGCTGTCCGCGGGCACCACCACCGCCGCGCTTGCGGCCCGGCTGGCCGAGGTACGCGGACTGACAGTGGTCACCAACTCGATCCCGGTGGCCGACGCGCTCTACCAGAACCCCCGCGCCGACCAGACGGTGGTGCTGACCGGCGGCATCCGCACCCCGTCGGACGCGCTCACCGGCCCGGTCGCCGAGGCGGCCATCGCCGCGCTCAACGTCGACCTGCTCTTCCTCGGCGTGCACGGGATGAGCCCGCGTACCGGCTTCACCACGCCCAACCTGCTGGAGGCGGCGGTGAACCGGCGGCTGATCGGCGCCGCCCGGCGGCTCGTGGTGCTGGCCGACCACACCAAGTGGGAGACCATCGGCATCGCCACCATCGCGCCGCTGGAGGAGGCCGACGTGCTGATCACCGACGGCGGCCTGCCGCCGGAGGCCCGCCGGCAGCTCGGTGAGCAGGTCGGCGAGCTGGTGGTGGTACGCGCGGACTGACACCACGGCGTGCCTCACAGGCACTTCTCAGCCCCGCCGTCTAGGGTGCCCTGACGAAGTGCCCGACGGTCCATGTCGGAGCGCAGTTGCACGGGAGTGACCGATGGTCTTCAAGAAGATGTTGAGCGCGTTCGGCGTGGGCGGTCCGAGCGTCGACACGGTGCTCAGCAACCCGAACACCCGGCCGGGCCTGGCCCTGGACGGGCACGTGAACCTGGTCGGCGGCGACGCGCCGGCCCGCATCGAGCAGATCAACATCGGTCTGGTGACCCGGGTCGAGATCGAGAGCGGCGACCACGAGTTCGCGGGCGTGATGGAGTTCCACCGGATGCCGGTCAGCGGCGCCTTCGAGCTGGCCCCGAAGCAGCAGCTCTCCATCCCGTTCCAGATGCCGGTGCCGTGGGAGACCCCGATCACCGACGTGTACGGCCAGCGCCTGCACGGCATGACCATGGGCCTGCGCACCGAGCTGGCGGTGGCCCGCGCGGTCGACAAGTCGGACCTGGACCAGGTGTCGGTGCACCCGCTGCCGATCCACGAGCGGATCCTGGAGGCGTTCCAGGCGCTCGGCTTCCGGTTCAAGCACGCCGACCTGGAGCGGGGTCACATCTACGGCGTGCCGCAGACGCTGCCGTTCTACCAGGAGATCGAGTTCTTCGCCGCGCCGCAGTACGCGCAGACCGTCACCGAGGTCGAGCTGACGTTCGTGACCAGCCAGCAGGGCGTCGAGGTGATCCTGGAGTGCGACAAGCGCGGCGGCTTCCTCAGCCCCGGGCACGACGTCATCGGCAGGTACTCGATTCCGCACAGCGACGCCGCCCGTACCGACTGGGTGCAGGTCGTCGACGGCTGGCTGCGGGAGACCACCGGCCGCTACGGCAGCCTGCGGGCCCAGGGCTTCGGAATGCCGCACGGCGGCGGCCACGGCTACCCGGGTCACCACGGCCACGGGCGGCGCGGCCCGGGCATGGGCGGCGTGGTCGCGGGCGCCGCGCTCGGTGTCGCCGGCGGCATGATCGCCGGTGAGATGCTCGATGACGCGTTCGACGGCGGCGACGACTTCGGGGACTTCGGCGGGGAGTGAGCACACGCGACGACGCCCCCGGGACGGATCCCGGGGGCGTCGCCGTTAGCGCGGCGGGGGGTCAACGCCCCCGGCGCTCCTTGCCGGAGCGACGCGCGCTGCCCGCCTTCGACAGGCCACGACTGACCAGGTACGCGCCGGTCAGCGCGGTCAGGTACCACCAGGCCTGGTTCGGGTTGTTGATGTTCAGGCCGTTGGTGGCGGCGCCTCGCCAGAACGCGGCGATCACGACGACCGCGACCGCTGCGGCGTACACCCAGAACTCGGTGGTCAGGAACGCCTGCTTCGTCTCCGTACCCGGGGACGGCATGTTCTCCCGGTGACCGTCGTGCATCGACGGCATCTGCCGGGTCGACGTGTCCTGCATGCTCGACCGGTTCTGGACGTCGGACATCGGCCGGTTCATCGGCCTGGTGGATGCAGCCTGCGTGCTCATCTGGTCCTCCTCAGGATTTGATGAGTCGTTAACCTGCACACCCTCGCCCCGCTACCGCAGGTCGGCCACGGCGCGGTTCGCGCTCTGTGGCGGGGGCACCCTGGGTCTACCCGGGGCCGGAGACAAGGTAACCGCCGGTCGCGGTCGAATGGCCGTCGCGCTCGGCTCGCGGCCGGAACCGGACACCGGGGCGCACACCGGTCCTCCCGCCGCCGGTTCCGGTTTCAGCCACCCACCCTCGGGCACGCAACACCGATACCCCGAGAGAGCTGCGAGGTGGTTGACGTGCGTGAGGACGACATGCGGCAGGACGCCGCCCGGCAGGCTGAGCAGAGGGTCGCCGGAGGCGTGTACGGCGAGGGCGCGCTGGACGAGGTCACGGTGCCCCAGACCGACGTCGAGCGGATGCGGCAGGAACTCGACCCGGACGACCCGGCGGACGTACCCGTCGACCCGACGGTGCTGCGCGACGGCGGACCGACCCGGGGTCAGGGAGCGGTGACCACGACAGGTGGCACCGCCGGCCCGGCGAGTGTGCGCCGGCTGGCCCGCCAGCCTGAGAAGCACCCGGGCAAGGTGGCGCCGACGACGACCGGTGACGCGAGCACGGGTGGTTTGAGCACCCCGGCCGGCGGCTCCACGAGCGACAACTCGGCCACGGGTGCCCAGGTGGGCAACTTCACCAACAACCGCCCCAACCCAGGCTGACCGAGTCACGGCGGGACGGCGGGACGGCCTCCGGCCGCCCCGCTGTCCCGTGTCTGCGCTTCCCCTCCCCAGCCCCGTTCCCGGTGTGACGTCCACTTCGTGCGGACGCTGCCGCCGCCACCTCGGGGAAGTGGTGTGGTCAGAGCGGGCGTGACATAGCAACCTCCCCGATCTGGCGCGCGCGTCGCCACTTCGGCGAAGTGGCTTGTTCGCCCGACCCGCTCCCGCCCTACCCGACCGTGGGGCTTTCTCCCGGCTCGCGCTGACGGCGTCCCGCCACGTCGGGGAAGTGGTGCGGTCGGGGTGGATGGGATGTAGCCGTTTCCCCGAGGTGGTGCACGCGTCGCCACTTCGGGGAGGTGGTGTGGTCGAGGCGCAGGGTGCCGCCACTTCCCGATCTGGTGCACGCGTCGCCACCTCGGGGAAGTGGTGTGGTCAGAGCGGGCGTGACATAGGAACGTCCCCGATCTGGCGCAGGCGCCCGCCAGTTCCCCGATCTGGCGGGAACAGGCCGACGGAACACGCGCCTAACCCGGCACACACCCCGCCCTCACTCGCCGATCTTGCACTCTCGGCCCGAAAGATGTCCGCTTTGTCGATCCTTCCGGGGCCGCAACTCCATGATCGCGGAGCAGGGGCGGGGCAGGGGCGGGGGCGCGAGGAGCGCGGGAGGGTGCGCCCGGCGGGATGTCGGGCAGCACGTGCCCGGGCCGGTCGATCATGAAGTTGACGGCGGAAATGGAGATCGACATCGCCGTCAACTTCATGATCGACGGGGCGGAGGGCGGGCGGAGGGGCGGGAGGGGGGAGTCAGGGGGTGCGGAGGATGCCTAGGCGCTGGGTGGCTCTTGTCAGGGCCACGTAGAGGTCGCTGTGGCCCCTCGGGGACTCGGAGACGATCCGGGCCGGGTCGACCACCAGCACCGAGTCGAACTCCAGGCCCTTTGCCTGCTCGGTGGTCAGCACCACGATCCGGTTCGCCAGCTCCGGCTGCTCGCCCACCGTCGCCTCCGGCAGCGCCGCCACCACCGCGCCGCCCAGCTCGGCCACCCGCCCGGTCGGCACCAGCACGCCGAGCCGCCCGTCACCGAGCGACGCCGCCTCCTGGGCCGTCGCCTCGACCAGCTCCGTGACCAGCCGGTCCGCCGGTACGGTCCGGTCCCACGGCGGTACGCCGGTGGCGCGTACCGAGCGGGGTGGCCGCAGCGCCGGGTCGATCTCGGCCAGCACGTCGGCGGCGACCGCCATGATCTCGGCCGGGGTGCGGTAGCTGACAGTCAGCTCCTCCAGCCGCCACCGGTCCGCCACGTACGGCGCCAGCGCCTCGCCCCACGACGGCGTGCCAGCGAGCGCACCGGTCTGCGCCACGTCGCCGACGATCGTCATGGACCGGCTCGGGCAGCGGCGCATCAGCAACCGCCAGGCCATCGGCGACAGCTCCTGCGCCTCGTCCACGATGACGTGCCCGAACGCCCACGTCCGGTCGGCGGCGGCGCGCTGGGCGGTGGTGAGCCGGTCGGACTCCTCCTGCCGCTCGGAGAGCCGGTCCGCGTCGATCAGGTCGGTGACGCCGAGGATCTCACCGCCGTCGGCCTCGTCCTCCACGTCGATGGAGCGGGAGCCGCGCCAGATCTCCAGCACGCCCTCGGCGTACTCGCGTTCCAGCGCCCGGATCCGCTCCCGGCGGGCCACGGCGGCGCGTTCGTCCTCGCCGAGCAGCTCGGCGGCCTCGTCCAGTAGCGGCACGTCGGCGGGCGTCCAGCCGCCCGGCTCGCGGTGCAGCGCGGTCCGCTCGGCGTCGGTGAGCATCGGCGCGGCGGTGGCGATCCGCTCCGGCGAGGCGTACAGGTCGGCGAGCAGGCGCTGCGGGGTGAGCACCGGCCACAGCTCGTCCAGCGCGGCCCGGATCTCCGGTTCCTCACGCAGCTCGCGGCGGATCTCCGCGCGGTCGGCCTCGGAGAGCAGATTGTCCCCGCCCAGCGGGTCGGCGCCGATCCGTTCGGCCACCTGGTCGGCGAGCGCGTGCACGATCTCCACGTCGAACAGGGCGCGGGCGAGGTTGTGCGGGCGGCCGGTGCGGCGTACCCGGTCCCGGGCCTGCCGCACGGTCTCCGGGTCGAGCGTCAGCACCTCCCGCTGCGGCAGCTCGATGGTGACCGGCTCGTCGGGCACCCACTGCCGGTCGCGGACCGCGGCGGCCAGCACGTCGGTCAGCACCGCGCGGCCCTTCAGCGCCGCGGTGGTGGCCGGCTCCGCGCGGCGGGCGTGTACGCCGGGGAACAGGTCGGCCTGGGTACGCAGCAGCACGCCGGTCTCGGCCAACGTGGGCAGCACCTGGGAGATGTAGCGCAGGAACGTGGCGTTCGGGCCGACCAGCAGCACGCCGCGGGTGGAGAGCTGCTGGCGGTGGGTGTAGAGCAGGTACGCGGCCCGGTGCAGCGCCACGGCCGTCTTGCCGGTGCCGGGCCCGCCCTGGACCACCATCACGCCGGGCAGGTCGGCGCGGATGATCCGGTCCTGCTCGGCCTGGATCGTCTCGACGATGTCGCGCATCCGGCCGGTGCGCCCGGCGTTGAGCGCGGCGAGCAGCGACGCCTCGCCGGTCACCTCCTCGTGCGCGGTGGGGGAGGCGGCGGCGATGTCGAGCACCTCGTCGTTGAGCCCGGTCACCTTCCGGTCGCGGGTGCGCAGGTGGCGCCGGCGGCGTACGCCCTGCGGGTTGGCGGCGGTGGCCAGGTAGAACGGCCGGGCGGCGGGGGCGCGCCAGTCCATCAGCAGCGGGTCGTAGTCGCCGGACGAGTCGAAGATCCCGATCCGGCCGATGTAGCGGACCGCGCCGTCGTCGCCGTCGAGGCGGCCGAAGCACAGGCCGCTCTCCACAGCGGAGAACTGTTCGACCTGGTCGGCGTACATCGCGACGGTCGAGTCGCGCTGCGAGCGGGCCTGCTGCGTGCCACCGGTGTGGCGCAACTCCTCGTCGAGCCGCCGGGCGGCCTGTTCCCGCATGCCGTCCAGCCGGTCGTACAGCATCGAGACGTATTCCTGTTCCCGGCCGATCTCGTCGTCCTGGCGCAGGTCAGCCGACACGTCGGAGTGCGTTGACAATCCGGCTCCTCATTGACTAAAATTGCCGCAGGAATGGCATTCAGAAGCCATTCCTTTTTTGTGCCTGAACTGAGAAAGATAGCGCGTCGGCAGCCACCAGACCAAGCCCGGACACGACTCGGGGCCCGGCCGGCGTCAGCCGACCGAGCCCCGGGCACGGCGATTCTCAGCCCTTTGCGGCCTCGTAGAGCCGCTCCGGCGTGACCAGACCGGCGATCACCCGGCCGTCGTCGGTCAGCAGCACGCTGAACAGCTTGCCGCTGAGCAGCCGGCCGCTGCCCCAGTCGCCGCTGACCTTCGGCAGGTCACCGAGGACCTGCCCCAGCATCTGGGCATCCGGTGCGTCCGCGCCGGGCTTCGCGCCGCCGCCGGTCGCCGCGTCGCCGATCTTGGCGACCACCACTGTGGTCCAGCCGGTGCCGACGGTACGGACGTCCGGCTTCTCGGCGTCCTTCTTGTCGAACCGCTTACCGGCCGGTCCGGGCCGCTCGCCCTCGGTCGCCTCGGTGACCTTCACGCCGGGCGGCGGGTTGAACCGGAACTGGTCGGCCTCCGGCGTGCGGAAGTCGACCTGGGTGAACGCCACCTGGAACGCCGGCTCGTCCTGCCCGTCGGCGAGCACCTGCAGGCGCAGCGGCACGTGCTCCTTCGCGTCGAGCGCGATCCGGACCTGGTGGACCAGTGACGCCTTGTCGCGCGGCGTGAGCACCAGCTCGTACGCGTCCCGCCCGGCGACCGTGGCGGTGCGGCCGACGGTGACCGCGGTGGTCGGGTCGATCGCCTCCAGCGCCCGGTCCGCGGCGTCGGCCGGGGTGGCCGGCACGGTGGCCCGCTCCGGCGCGTCGGCCGGCAGCTTCCGGTGCGTCGCGGTGTTCTCCCGGCTGTTCCAGGTCCAGACGTCGCGCCCGTTGCGCAGGATGTCCTGCTCGCCGAGCGTGTCGACCAGCGCGAGCCGCTGCCGGTCCTCGCCGCCGTACCAGACGCGCAGCGTGTGCGTACCGGAGACCAGGCCGGCCAGGTCGTTGCCGGTGGCCTGGCCGGCGAGCGCGGCGATCGGCGGCAGGCCGAGGTCGGCGCGCTGCACCACGGTGCCGGAGAGCCCGTCCAGGCGGGACGTGCGCAGGTCTTCCAGGAGCTGGGCGGCGCTGCGCGGCGGCAGCGCCGGGTCGGCGCCGGCGGCGAACGTGCCGACGGCGGCGCCACCGCCGATCACGGCGACCCCCGCGGTCACCGGGACCAGCCAGCGCAGCACGGCGCGGTTCTTCATCACTGACATAGTGTGCACCTCCTGCGCTCCATGCTGCGCGACCGTCGCTGTGACCACGCTGAGGAGATCCCCTACGGGTGACCCCATGGTGGCACCCTTGACCGGTGCGGTTGCTGGTGGTGGAGGACGAGACGCGGCTCGCGGCGGCGCTGCGCCGGGGCCTGTCGGCGGAGGGTTTCGTGGTCGACGTGGCGGCCACGGGCCCGGACGGGCTGGACGCGGCCCGGCACGGCGAGTACGACGCGATGATCCTCGACGTGATGCTGCCCGGTTTGTCCGGGTACGAGGTGGTGCGCCGGCTGCGCGCCGAGCAGCGCTGGCTGCCGGTGCTGATGCTGTCGGCCAAGGACGGCGAGTACGACCAGGCCGACGGCCTGGACTGCGGCGCCGACGACTACCTGACCAAGCCCTTCTCGTACGTGGTGCTGCTGGCCCGCCTGCGGGCGTTGCTGCGCCGCGGCGCGCCCCGGCGGCCGACCGTGCTCACCGTCGGCGACCTGCGCCTGGACCCGGCCCGCCGCCGGGTCACCCGGGCCGACACCGAGGTGGTGCTGACCAGCCGCGAGTACGCGCTGCTGGACTACCTGATGCGCCGCCCCGGCGAGGTGGTCTCCAAGACCGAGCTGCTGGACCACGTCTGGGACGCCTCGGTCGACACCGCGCCGAACGCGGTGGAGGTCTACGTCGGCTACCTGCGCCGCAAGATCGGCCGGGAGCGGCTGGAGACGGTACGCGGCGCCGGTTACCGGCTGGCCACATGAGCCGGTGGATACGCGGCCCGCTGCCGCGGCTGGGCCTGCGGGCGCGGCTGCTCGCGCTGGGCGTGCTGGGGCTGGCGGTCGGGTTCGCGTTCGGCGGGACGCTGCTGCTGGGCGCGCTGGGCTGGACGCTGCAACGGTCGGTCGACGAGGAGGCGCTGCGTACCGCCGACGCGGTCGCGTTGCTGACCGCCGAGGACGCGCTGCCGGACCCGCTGCCTGTCGCGGGCGGGCAGTTGCGGGTGCAGGTGGTCGACGCGCAGGGCCGGATCCGGGCCGCCTCGATCGACGCGGACCGCCTCGTGCCGATGCTCGGCCCGGACGAGCTGCGTCCCGGGCAGCGGCAGCGGCTGGTGGTCGACGGGCGGCGCGCCGGCATGCCCGGCCCGGTCCGGGTGGTCACGGTGCCGGCCGGCACGGCGCAGGAGCCGCGTACGGTGCTGGTCGCCAAGTCGCTCACCGACGTGCGGCACAGCCTGCACGTGGTCCGCAACCTGCTGCTCGTGGGCTTCCCGCTGCTGGTGGCGGGGCTCGGCGTGGTGGCCTGGCGGGTGGTGGGCGCGACGTTGCGCCCGGTCGAGCAGTTGCGCAGCGGCGCCGCCGAGATCACCGGGCGGGCCGGGGCGGAGCGGCTGCCCGTACCGGCCGGGCAGGACGAGATCCACCGGCTCGCGGTCACGCTCAACGACATGCTGGACCGGCTGGCCGCGTCCCGGGACCGGCAGCGGGCGTTCGTCGCCGACGCCGCGCACGAGCTGCGCAGCCCGCTGACGAACATGCGTACCGAGCTGGAGGTGGCCCGGCGTCTCGGCGGCGACACCGACTGGCCGGCGGTCGCCGACGACCTGCTCGCCGACACGGAGCGGCTGAGCCGCCTGGTGGACGACCTGCTGCTGCTGGCCCGCCTCGACGAGCAGGACGCCCGGCCGTCCCCGGTCGGCCCGGTGGAGCTGGGGGAGCTGCTGCGCGGTGTGGCCGCCCGCTACCCGTCGCCGCCGGTCCGGCTGACGCCGCCGGACGCGCCCCGATGGGTGGAGGGGGACGCGGGGGAGCTGCGCCGGGTGCTGGTGAACCTGGTGGACAACGCGCTGCGGCACGCGTACTCCGCCGTGGAACTGGCCGTGAGCGGGCCGGACGGGGCGTACCACCTGATCACGGTGACCGACGACGGGCCGGGCATCCCGGCGGCGGACCGGGAGCGGGTGTTCGCCCGGTTCACCCGGCTCGACGACGCGCGGGCCCGCGACGCGGGCGGCGCGGGCCTGGGCCTGGCCATCGTGCGTGAGCTGGTACGGCGGGCCGGCGGCACGGTGGAGCTGGCCGACGCGACGCCCGGCGCCGCCGCGCCGGGGCTGCGCGCGACGGTACGGCTGCCCGCGCTGGCCGAGCCGGACGCGGAGTGAGCGGTCAGCGGCGGCGCTTGGTGCAGACCGGGCCGGTGCGCGCGACCGTGTCGGTGGACCAGACGAGTGCCACAGTGAAGCAGTAGTCGGTGGTGCGGTCGAGCCCGTAGGCGATGTAGTCGGCCGACCCGGCGGGCAGCGTCGCGAACGTGCCCTGCGGCTGCCCGGACCGGCCCCCGGCGACCACCACCGGCCCTTCCGCGCCGGCCGGGTACGTCCAGCTCAGCACGATGCTGTCGCGTCGGTCGGTGAGTGTGAACCTTCCGGGCGGCGTGCCGGGCTTGGCGGCTGCGGGAGTGGACGGCACGGGACCGGCGGAGGTGGGCGGCGGAGCGCTGGTGGCCGGTGGCGGGGCGTCGCGGCCGTCGTCCACCCGGGACACCCCGGCGATCACCGCGACGGTGCCGAGCAGCAGCGCCACCGCGACGCCGAGCACCACGAGCGGCAGCCAGGGCCGGGCGCGCCGCTCCGCGACGGGTGGCCGGGGCACGTGCACCGGCAGGTAGCGCGACGGCGGCTCGGGCGGGGGCGGCGGCACGCGGCGTACCCCGGCCTGGTCGTCGGCGAGACCGACCACTGTGGGCGGCAGCGGGTCGGCGTCCGGGCGCCACGGCTGCTCGGCCGGCTCGTCGGGCGGCCACGGGTAGTCGTCGAACCCGTCGGCCTCCGGCGCGGTACGCGGCGTCGGCACGTGCGCGGTCTCGGCGGCCCGTCCGGGCGGGTGGTAGAGCGGCGTCTCGACCGGTTCGTCGAGCGCGGGCGGTGAGTACGGCGGCAGGTCGTGCGGCCCTTCGGCGGGCGGGGGCACCCGGGCGGCGGGCACCACAGGCGTGGTGCGGGCGGGCGGCGGCTCGGGAGCCGGGGCGGGCGCGGGGCAGACGTGGTCCGGGTCGGCGGCGGCGCGGGCCAGCCCGGCCACCTGCGCGGCGAGCGGGTCGTCGGAGTCCAGGTGCAGCCGGCACAGCTCCTCGGCGAGCGTCAGGTGCTCGTGCGAGTCGGCGTACCGGCCGCAGTCGCGTTCCATCGCGCCGAGCTTCGCCAGCATCTTGATGCCGCTGGGGTGGCCGTCGCCGTAGACCTCCCGGTGCAGCTCCCAGGCGTCCTGCAACCGGTCGCGGGCCACCTCGCACTGGCCGCGCGCGTATTCCACGGTGGCCAGGTCGGCGTGCGCGGCGAGCACCCGCTGCGACTCCGGGCCGTCGCGGGCGGTCAGCTCGATGATGACGTCGGAGTAGAGCCGGGCCGCCCGGGCGTCGCTGCCGACCCGGTGCAGCACCGCGGCGAGCGTCGCGGCGGCGGTGACGGTGCGCTCGTCGGAGCGCCCGAACAGCCGGGTGGCTGCCGCGTACGCGAATGCGGCCCAGCCACGGGCGGAGTGCGGCTCGCCGAGCGCGACCAGCACCCGGGCCTGGAGGCCGGCTGCCTCGGCCAGCTCGGCGGAGGCGTTGCCGGGTCGGGGATCCGCGTCGCTGAGCGCGTCGGCGAGCAGCCGTTGCGCGCCGTCGAGGTCGCCTTCGGACACCAGTTGGTGCGCCTGGACGGTCAGGTCAGCGAAGCCGGAGGACACGCCCCATCGTGCTCGTCCGGCGACGGTATGTACAAGACCCGCAGTGGATCAGTTTGGTCCCGAATCCGTCAGGTGGTCGGCGAGCGTCTCGCTGATCCGGCGGAGCTGGTCGACCTGGGCCGGGCTGAGCGCGTCGAACAGGTGCCGGCGTACCCCCTCGACGTGGCCGGGCGCGGCGGCGGCCAGGGTGGCGAAGCCCTCGTCGGTGAGTACGGCGACCTGCCCGCGCCGGTCGGTGGGGCAGTCCTCCCGGCGGATCCAGCCGGACGCCTCCAGCCGGGCGGCGGCGTGCGACAGCCGGCTGCGCGAGGAGCCGGTCAGCTCGGCCAGCTCGCTCATCCGCAGCCGCCGGCCGGGGGCCTCGGAGAGGCGGACAAGGATCTCGTAGTACGCGTGCGGCATGCCCGCGTCGTGTTGCAGCTCGCGGTCGAGTGTCTCCATCAGCGCCCGGGAGGCGGTCAGGAAGGCGCGCCAGGTCCGCTGCTCGTCGGGGTCCAGCCACCGGGTCATGACGCCCATCATAGCGCCGATAGTTGAACGCTCAACAAAACCGGGGTACGGTCGGTGGCATGGGCATCCACCGACTCAACCACGCCGTCCTCTACGTCAGTGACCTGGAGCGCAGCGTCGCCTTCTACAGCGACGTGCTGGGCTTCCGCCGGGTCCCGATGACGCCCGAGGGCTTCCGCGGCGCCGCCTTCCTCCAGGCGCCCGACTCCACCAACGACCACGACCTCGGGCTGTTCGAGATCGGCGCGGCGGCCGGGGCGTCCCAGGCCGGCCGGGCCACCGTCGGGCTCTACCACCTGGCCTGGGAGCTGGACACGCTCGACGAGCTGGGCGCCACCGCCGAGCGGCTCTCCGCCGCCGGAGCGCTGGTCGGCGCGTCCGACCACGGCACCACCAAGAGTCTCTACGGCCGCGACCCGGACGGCCTGGAGTTCGAGATCGTCTGGATCGTCCCGGCCGACCTGCTGGACGACGCCGCGCTCGCCGCGCGTACCCGCATCGGGCGGCTCGACCTCGACCGCGAGCGGCAGCGCTACGGCGGGCAGACGCGCGGCGGCGTGGGCATCTCCGTCCCGGTCTGAGCGGGGTTCACGGCCGGGCCCGCCGCGCCGTGCGGTAGAAACGGCACCATGTCCACCGACGCCGTTCTGCGCGAGTTGCTCGTCCGCCGGCTCGACCACTGGCTCCCCGCCGCGCTGCACCGGGCGCGGCGGGCCACGCTCGCGCTCGCGTACGCCGGAGGTGACGCCACCGGCGCCGAGGAGGCGTTGCGGGTGGTGGCCGAGTTCGCCGACCGGCTGCGCGGGCGGCGGCTGACCGTGCTGGTCGTGGCCGACGACGGCACCGACCTGCCGGTACGCCTCGGCGCCGCCGAGGCCGCCCTGCCCGCCGACGTCGCCGTGCACCTGGTGCCGGGCGGCCCGGACCGGCTGCCGGTGGCGCTCAAGGCGGCCGGTGCGGCAGGTGCGCCGCTGCTCACAGTGGCCGACGGCGCCGACCCGGACCCGGCCCTGCTCGCCGCCGCCGCGTCCGGGCGCCCGGCCGAACTGCTGCTGGTCACCGCGCCCGGCCGTTCGCTGCGCCCGGCGCTCACCGACGCCGGGTTCCCGCTCGTCACCGAGGTCGAGCTGGTGCCCGACGGGGACGGCCCGGCACGGCTGCTCGGCTACGGCACGGTCTCCGACCACGGGCTGGAGGCGGTCAAGGAGGCGCTCTGGGCGGTCGACGAGTACGCCGGTGTGCGCTACCGCGACCCGGCCGACCCGCAGGGCCAGCTGCTCGACATCTCACTCGACCCCGAGCCCGGTCCGCTGCGCCGGGAACTGCTGGCCGAGCTGGCCCGCTCCGGCCCGCGTACGGTCACCGAGCTGCGCCGCTTCGCCACCACCTCGACCGTCTACCGGGCCGCCGACGTCAACCGGGCGCTGACCTCGCTGCTCGCCTCGGGCGCGGTGACCCGCGACCCGGAGCACGGCCGGCTCGGCGGGGACGTGACGATCAGCGCCGTCCCGACCGCTGGGTCATCTGCTTGACCACTATCGACGCCCCGGTGGCGACCACACCGATGCTGAACACCATCTGCGCGCACACCGCCACCCGGGCGATCTGACCCTGGGCGTGCACGTCGCCGTACCCGACTGTGGTGAGCGTCGCGAGTGCGAAGTAGAGCGCGTCGACGCGGGTCCGCAGGCCGACGAACTCCCCGGGCCGGGTGTTCGCCACCACGTAGTCGCCGAGCGCGAAGACCAGCAGCCCGGCGATCAGCGCGACCGCGAGCCGGGTCAGCGCCCGGTCCTCGTCCCGGCCGGTCGGCTGGTCCCGGACGAGCTGGCGGCGGACCTGGCCGGTGACCAGGAACGCGATCACCCCCACCAGGACCGCCGTGCCGATCGAGCGCAGGGCCAGCCGCAGGCCGTTCGGATCGGCCTCGACCGGCACCAGGAAGTAGCCGACCAGCATGAGGGCGCAGGCCGCGACGGCCCGCCGTCGCAACCGCCGCAGGGACACGTCCGCCATGCGGCGATTCTCCGGTCACCGGAACGCCGTGGTCGGCGGAACCGCGAACCCGGCCGGTACGACGATCGGGGCGCCGGCGTTGTCGCCGGCGCCCCGATCCACGTCCGGGTGGTCAGGCCCGGGTCTTGTCCTGCTTCCAGGACAGCGGCCCCGGAAGGTCCACGCGGTGGGCGCGGGTGTTCGAGTTCCAGGACCAGCGGCCGATCTTGATGCTCCACGACGAGAAGCCGTTCTGGGTGAAGTGGAGGATCAGCGGTCCGTACTTCTT
Source organism: Micromonospora sp. CNZ297 (assembly GCF_007827625.1). Classification (NCBI taxonomy): domain Bacteria; kingdom Bacillati; phylum Actinomycetota; class Actinomycetes; order Micromonosporales; family Micromonosporaceae; genus Micromonospora; species Micromonospora sp. CNZ297. Next base: position 22,333 of record NZ_VISU01000020.1, read on the forward strand.
GCGCTTGCGGAACTGGACGCCCATCGGGGGTGCCTCCTTCGTCTCCCTGCCTCTGCGATCTGGAACATGCCCGGATCGACGATTCGCGAAACCATGCCCGGTCCGCTCTGGACGGTGGGACCGTCACCCGGCAAAATCTCTATCCAACGGGTAGGTGTTAAGGAGTCGTAAATGCTGGTGGTGGCGGGTAGTAACAATGCCAGCGACGAAAGTCTCACTCTTTGGAAGGGCGTTGACCGGCGCGGAGAGCGGTCGGCAGCATGAGTGCTGGTCGCCCCGCATCGCATCCCTCATCCGGGGGTATCGGGAGAGAACACCGTGCCGCCGCTGCTACCCCTGGACTGGAGGCTCTCGTGGACCGGTTGCACTCACCGTCGCGCCGACAGCTGGTGGCGTCGTGACCACCGTGGACCGGCCCGGCGCCGCCACCGTCGAGCTGCGCCCGGTCGACGTCGACTCGTTCCGCGGCCTGCTGCGCCGCCAGGCGTCCACGGTCACCGTCGTCACCACACCGGGCCTGCGCGGCAACCGGATGCGGCCGGACCTGCCGCCGGCCGGCTTCACCGCCACCTCGTTCACGTCGGTGTCGCTCGACCCGCCGCTGGTCTCGGTCTGCCTGGGCCGCGCGTCGTCGAGCTGGCCCACAGTCGAGCAGGCCGAACACGTCGCGGTGCACCTGCTCGCCTCCGGCCAGCAGGAGATCGCGCAGATCTTCGCCACCAGCGGCATCGACCGGTTCACCGCCCACCCGGGCTGGACCATCGGGCCGTTCGGCGTGCCGCTGATCGGCGACGCGCTCGCAGTGCTGCTGTGCCGGGTCGTGCGCCGGATCGAGGCGGGCGACCACACCATCCTGCTCGGCGAGCCGCTCGCGCTCGGCGCGGGTGAGGACGGCGACCCGCTGCTGCACCACCGGGGCGGCTACACCACCACGCTCGGCGACTGGCCCGAGGCGTGGTGACCGCCGCCGCCGACGACCTGATCGCGCTCGACCGGGCCGCCCAGGACCTGCTGTTCCGGGCCGCCCGCACCGCCAACGCGTTCACCGACGAGCCGGTCGCCGACGAGCAGGTCCGCGCCGTCCACGACCTGATCCGGTACGGCCCGACAGCGATGAACGGCCAGCCGCTGCGGGTGCTGCTGCTGCGCTCCGCCGAGGCACGGGCGCGGCTGCTGCCGTACGTCAGCGCCGGCAACCGGGACAAGACGGCGACCGCGCCGCTGACCGCCGTGCTCGCCGCCGACGTGGACTGGCACGACCGGCTGCCCGAACTGTTCCCGCACCGCCCCGGCGCCCGCGACTGGTTCACCGGCGACCCGGCCGGCCGGGAGGCGCAGGCCCGGTTCAACGCCGCGCTCCAGATCGGCTACCTGCTGGTCGGCGTACGCGCCGCCGGGCTGGCCGCCGGACCGATGGCCGGATTCGACGCCGCAGGCGTGGAACGCGAGTTCTTCCCCGGCGGGCGGCACCGGGTGCTGCTGCTGATGAACATCGGCCGCCCGGCGCCGGACGCCTGGCGGGAACGGCTGCCGCGCCTGCCCTACGAGGAGGTCGTCGGCACGCTGTGAATCAGCGCGGCTCCCACGCGTCCGGCTGCGCGGTCAGCTTGCGCACGTGCGCCGGCAGCCGGCCGCTGACCAGCTCGTCCAGGCTCACCTCGTCGACCACCCGGCGCACCGACGCGCGTACCGCCACCCAGAGGCGGGGCAGGTTCTCCGCCGCCCCCTCGTACCGGGTCTCCTCGGGGCGCAGCCCGCGTACCCCCGCGAGCGGACCGTCGACGGCGCGCAACACGTGCCCGATGGTGATCTCCCGCGGCGGCCGGGCCAGCGTGTAGCCGCCCTCGGCGCCGCGCTGGGCCCGGACGACCCCGGCCCGGCGCAGGTCGGCCAGCACCGCCTCGAGGAACTTGCGCGGCATGTCCTGCTCCGCCGCGATGGCCTGGGTGGACAGCAGGGTGGGGTACGCGGTGGCCAGGCTCAGGGCTGCCCGGACCGCGTAGTCGCCGCGCGCGGAGATCTGCACAGTGCCATCATGCCTGGCCGCCCGGCACGGGGGAGTCGGCGGGCGGCCGGGGTCGCACCAGACGGACGGCCAGCGGGCGCTCGCGCTCGGCCCGGAACGTCCCCGGGCTCACCCCGACCTCCCGGGTGAAGAAGCGGCCGAAGTTCGTCGGCTCGGGAAAACCCAGCTCCCGGCCGATCGCGGCGATCGACTCGTCGGTGGCGGCGAGCAGCCGGCACGCCTGCAACGCCACCCGCTCGTCGATCACCTGCTTGGCGCTGCGGCCGGTCACCGCCAGGCAGGCCCGGGTCAGGGTACGCACCGAACAGCCGATCTGGGCGGCGTAGTCCTCCACCCGGCGGGTGTGCCGGTAGCCGCGTTCCACCTCGCGGCACAGCCGCCGGAACGTCTCCGTCTCGGCCCGGGGCGTCGCGCCGTCGCCCGGATGCGGCAGCAGGCTCAGCCGCAGCAGCAGCACGGCGAGCTGGTGGCGCAGCAGCGCCGCGGCGGCCGGCACCAGCGCGTGCCGGTCGGCGTCCACGGCGAGCTGGCTCACCTCGCTGATCACCGCGTCCTCGTCCTCGCCGGCGAGCTGACGGTGGGCGGGCACCGCGTCCGGGTCGACGTCGAGGCCGCGCAGCGCGTCCGGCCGCCAGCTCACCACAGTCGCGTCGAGCTGGGCGCCGACGAACCGCAGCGCCTGGCCGGGATGCGCGCGCAGCAGCGTGCCCGGACGGCAGGGGACGGGCCGGAAGTCCAGCTCGGCGGTGCCGTGGCCGTGAGTGACCAGGATCAGCAGATCGCGGTCGAGCAGGACCGGGCGGGGCCAGCCGGGCTCGGCGGCGAGGTCGCCGAGCACACCGGTGACGATCTCGTCGGTGCCGGGGCGGAACTCCGGCAGGCCGGTGCGGGTGGCCGGGGAGGGCTGACCGGTAGTGACCATCATCCCGACGGTAACCGGCCCGCGCGCACGTTGCATCTCGACGGTTTCACCCGCTCGGGCCGCTCTTGTCGGCAGCCGAGCCGGACGGTTAGGTTACCGATCGGTAAGACCCGGGCCGGCGTGCGCTCCGCACCCGGCCACGCGGCCCCGGCCGACCGGCCCGCGGCCGGAAGACGGCGATGGGATGGGCATGACGGATCTGTTCTCGGTCGACGGCAAGACGGTCCTGGTCACAGGCGGCTCACGCGGGATCGGGCTGATGATCGCGCGGGGCTTCGTCCGGGCCGGCGCCCGGGTGATCATCTCCTCGCGCAAGGCGGACGTGTGCGAGTCGGTCGCCAAGGAACTGTCCGCCGAGGGCCACTGCGAGGCGATCCCCGCCGACCTCGGCAGCGACGCGGGCGCGCTGGCGCTCGCCGAGGCCGTGCGAGAGCGCCACGACCGGCTCCACGTGCTGGTCAACAACGCGGGCGCCACCTGGGGCGCGCCGCTGGAGGAGTACCCGGAGGGCGCCTTCGACAAGCTCTGGGCGGTGAACGTCAAGGCCGTCTTCCGGCTCACCACCGCGCTGCTGCCGCAACTGCGCGCCGCAGCAGGCGCCGACGACCCGGCCCGCGTGATCAACATCGGGTCGATCGACGGCATCCGGGTGCCGTGGATGGAGGTGTACGCGTACTCCGCCACCAAGGCGGCGGTGCACATGCTCACCCGCGGCCTCGCCCACCAGCTCGCCGGCGAGCAGATCACAGTCAACGCGATCGCGCCCGGACCGTTCGAGAGCAAGATGATGGCGTTCGCGCTGGACGACCCGGACTCGCGCGCGGCCATCGAGCAGCAGGTGCCGCTGGGCCGGATCGGCCGCCCCGAGGACATGGCGGGCACCGCGATCTACCTGGCGTCGCGGGCGGGCGCATACCTGACCGGAGCGGTCATCCCGGTCGACGGCGGGATCACCACGCGCGGCTGAGGGCGTACCCCCGGTTGGAGACGGCCCGGGGCCGCGCGGACTCGGCAGATCCGCGCGGCCCCGGGTGTCGCCGTGTCAGCGACCGGCCAGCAGCCGGTTCACCGCGGTGTCGACGTCCAGGTGCTCGGCCTCGCGGCCGCGCGGGACGACGACGTAGGTCCGGCGCAGGAAGCGCACCAGCACGCTGCGCGGAACCTCGAACAGGGCGTTGCCGTCCGGCGACGACAGCGCCAGCGCGACGAAGTCGCCGCGCGGGGTGGCCCACGGCCAGACCCGCACATCACCGATGCCAGCCGGCTCGTCGAGCCCGGTGACCAGCAGTTCGCGAGCGAACGACCAGCTCACCGCCTCGCCGCCGGCGGACTCGGCATGGAACAGGACATGGACCGCATACGGGTCAGCAGGGTCGTAACGCAGACTGGCGCGCACCGGCAAGGCGGTGGCGTCAGGCGCGACGAGCCTTAGCGACGTCTCGACCTCTACGGTCGTCGGTCGGATGACACTCATGGACGTTCTCCCCCCGGCACCGCTGCGGAACGCGCGTGTCCCGCTTTTCCCATACTCAGGTGCTGCTCCTGGCTACGCTCCGCCATACGCTGACTTCACCCAGTGGTGGGAAGGGGTTCCGAAAGCCCCCGGGACCGCGTGGCCCCGCGTAGAATTTCGGGTTCCGCCCACTCCGTCGTTCCGCCCGGCAACGGGTGGTTCAGTCGTCGACTTACTCCGGTAACGTCCAGTCGTGAGCAGGGGTGACGGTCCCGCGCGACACTGGGGGTGGAAATGGTCACGAGGGGCTCCTCGGTGACGTCGCGGACCACGGCCGAATCGCCGAAAGGTGCGGCCCGAGCAGCCGAAAGTCGGGGGTACGAGGTGCCGGTGGAAGGGCGGTCGCAAGGCGCTCTCATGGAGCAGCGCCGGCGGCGACGGGGCTGGCGCGGGCGCCTGCACACCACGCTCGACCTCATCCGCGCCAACCCCACCGGCCGCGTCGCCCTGAAGATCTTCATCGGCATCCTCGGTGCCATCGTCGTCACAGTCGGTGTCGCGCTGATCCCGCTACCAGGGCCCGGCTGGCTGCTGGTCATCGCCGGCCTCGGCGTCTGGGCGGTCGAGTTCCACTGGGCGCGACGGCTGCTCGCGTTCACCCGCCGGCACGTCAACTCCTGGACGCGCTGGGTGAAGATGCGGTCGCTGGGCGTGCGCTTCGTGCTCGGCGCGGTCGGGCTCGCGTTCGTGTCGGTGGTGGTGTGGCTGTCGCTCAAGTACAGCTTCGGCATCGACGTGGTGGCGGAGGCGCTGCACTACCTCGCGACGCACTGAGGGCCGGTTTTTGGTCCGGGCGGGTGATCGGGTAGAGTCATGCGCGCTGAGGGCGATTAGCTCAGCGGGAGAGCGCTTCGTTCACACCGAAGAGGTCACTGGTTCGATCCCAGTATCGCCCACCATGAATATAGGCAGGTAGGAAGCCCGTAGCCGGAATCACCGGTAACGGGCTTCTCCGCTGTCGCCCCTTAAATTGGGAGCAGATTGGGAGCAGGGGCCTGGCGAGGCAGTGAGGGCCGTCCGTGTCTCCTGAAGATCGCTCGTCGGTGGGAGCGCCCGGCGGCGGGTGTTCTCGTCGCGCGTCTGCGACTGTCTGCTGTCTGCTGTCTGCTGTCTGCTGTCTGCTGTCTGCTGTCTGCTGTCTGGCCAGTTCCTCATCGTACGGCTGGGTCACTTCGGAAGCCATGGCCGAGTTCTTGGCCGTGCTGTTGGCGGCTCCGACGCAAGCGGCTGCCGCTCTTTCCTGGCACCGTGGAGCGCCAGCCGCTTGGTCGTAAAACTAGAGGGAAAGGATCTCCTCGGGCCGGCGTGAGGTGACGGCCTCCTCGTAGCCACTCGCAAGCTCGCTGAGGAATGTGTTCAGGTTGCCTCCGTGGCTGTCGCTGGCCATGCGGCGTACCTCCTCGGCGAGCCGGCGTCCGTCGATCAGCACGATGGGATACTGGTCATCCATCATCTCTTCTTGGGCGTTTCGGCTGTAGTCGCTGATGGTTACATAGGCTCCAATCCAACCGCGGCGCAGTCGTGCAACCACGCGGGCTAGCTCTTCGGCGCTCACGGACTTGTCGAGACGGCATTTGGCTTGTCCGAGGACGACGAGCGAGGTAATGGCATCTTCGCTGCCTACGTCTAGCCGCCCAACGAAGTCCACCCCCCTGTCTCCGCTTCCCCGTGTTAGCCAGCCCTCGTGATAGACGGCTCCCTGGCCGCGGAAGACACGGGCGGCGACCCGGGCAGCCAGCAGTTCGAAGCGATGCTGCCGGCCTTGGTAGAACTCGTAGATGCGTCGGAGGATCTGTGCCTCGACGCTGCCCGCCTCAGGCCGCTGGTCAGACTTGGAGCGCACTCTCGACGTCGCGACCCGACGACGGAGGCGAGGCAGGATCGGATCGCCGTGCTCGACCCAGCGTCGCCAAGAGCGGGGCGCGTGCCGGTGTGTCTCCTGTAGGGACAGCCCTGGGTCGCGCCTGTCGTCAATCCAGCGCCAGTCGATCGCTTCTGCTTCTTCTGCCAGACTGAGCACCGTCAGGTCGAAAGCGTAGTTGGCGAAGCTTTGGCCGGTGGACGGGTCGCGTTGGACGACGTGTTCCAGTCGGTCGAGCACGGCGACGCCGCAGAATTCGATGTACCCCTTCAGGGCGCGACCCACGGAGACGGAACGGAATAGCAGCAGGGGCGGGGCGGCAGCACGGGTCTCGGGCGTGCTGCCTCGATGCTGCGGCCACGCCTCCAAGAGCGCCTTGTTTCCCGTCGTGCTTCCCAGAGGGCCGTCGGTGCTGACCTTGTGGTCGCCGAAGTAGCGAACATGCCCGTGGTCTAGGTCAAAGACGTCGTGCCACGGCGTGTCTTCACCGCCGGCCTTCCATGGACTAGACCGCAGCGCGATGACGGGGCGCCGCTGTCGCCCCTGAGCGCCGATCGATCGCACCGGGTTGATCCCGCTCTCCAGTAGGACACGCGTCCCGATCGGTCCGGTCGACAGGTAATGCAGGTTCGGGTAGCCATCGGCGATAGGCAGATCGATAGCTACGCGCCCGTACCTGAGCACCGCGTTCATTCGCATCAGGCGGGGGAGAGACGTGATCACGCCATGTATTCTGCCGCGTGTTACGTGGCCGAGGAACAACGGGCTCGCGTCCCCGACAGCTCCTGGCCAGCAGTCGGATCGCCGTAATCAATGGCAGTTCCGGGTCCTCAGCTAACTTGAGCTTCAACCCGCTGGGCGGCGGCATCGACCCCGGCTGATCATGAGGACAGCCCTTGATCGATCATTCCTCTTGTCGAGGGGAGAAGATCGCAAACCAAGGGCTGTCCGGTGATCAGTGTGCACGATGCCAGGACCCGGCCCGGTTCAGCGCCTTGGTGGCTTGCTGGTCCACCAGTCCTCTTACCTGATCCAGGACGTCGTCGAGCAGGCCGCGGACGTCCCCGCCGCCGAGGACGAGCTGACGGTCCAGCAGCCGGTTGGCGGTCTCGCATGATGTCTCGCTGACGAGCGCGCATCCGTGGCAGGCGGACAGGTTCAGCTGGGATACGCCTTGCCGGTCGCTTTCGATGCATACGGGGTCGTTCGAGCAAACGTCCGCGTCCCCGAGAGCCGCCAGCAACAGCGGAAGGATCCGATCGGGTTCGCCGAGGCGAACGAGGCCGCCGAGTGTGCCCTGTGCGTCGCCGGCGGCCGTGTAGATGAGGATGCCAGCGGTGTGATCGGGACGATCGGTGTTGGCGTAGATGCGTTCCTGGAGGGAGGCGGAGGAGTAGCCGCTGGCGAAGGCGAGCCGTCGGATCAGCAGGTGCGCGATGGTGTGCAGCGCTATGTATCGCGGCTCCGGGACGTCGAGTCGGTCCGCCCAGGGGCTGCTTTCGCGCCGATCGATCAGGATCCTCGCGCGGGCTTGCACTTCGGGTCGGCTCTCCCATGCGGCGATGCGGGCCTCGTCGAAGCGGAGGAAGATTCCTTCACCGAACATCTCGACGGCGGGAAACACCGGTCTTCTCTTGCGGTCTGGGCCGAGGTCCGCGCTGATGAAGTCGGCTTGGGCCGTGTGGCGTCTGAAGCCTTTGAGCGCGCGTACCTCGCGTACGCGCCGAACCTGGCCGACGGCTACCAGCCCGTCAGTGAGGGCGGGGGGCCATGCGCTATCAGATCGGATCCTCCAGCCGTCGACGATGAAGTCGCCGCCGCTGTGGTCTCTTCCGTTGTCGAGCTTTTTCAGGAACGCGGCCCATTCGCCGTCCTTCAGCTCCAGGAGCGGGGCGTCGTCGGGCTCGTCGTCACCCGCGGCCAGTCGCAGCACGTCGTCCTTCGAGACGCCGAGCTCGTCGGCGATCCAACCGGCCACCATGTCCGCCTGCGGGCCGCCATTGTCCGCGACGACCTTCTCGAAGTAGACGTGGCTGCGGATCTCGTCCTTCTTGCCAATGAATTGCGGTACCTCCTCAGGTATATCGAGCGCCGAGAGCCGCTCCGCCATGTAGTTACCGGTGGCGCCGCGCTGGACGGCCTTAAGGTGGTGCTCGCACGGGTCTCCGGTGTTCTCGTTCTCCCATGGTTGCTTGCCGTCGCATCGGAGGCCGTCGCGGTGTAACGAGTCCTTCCCTGTCAGATCGGACAGGGCGCGGTCTCGTTTGCAGCCGTTGCAGACGACGCGGAGTGATGTCAGGCCTTCGCCGTGACGCGAAGAGCGGACGAACCGGAGTTCCTTGTAGGCGCGGCAGTGCCGCACTGCCTCGGTCATGCCGGCGTCGTGCCCACGGTGCGCCCACTTGAACCAGTGGATGTCTTGCAGGTGGCTGCCCTGCTCGCAGACCGCGACGTACCGCATCGGTACGAGGGTGCCGCCGCAGTCACACTTGTTGGTCCAGCGGCCCTTGTGCTTGCCGGTGAGCATGGACAGCTTCGTGCAACGCTCGCAGAACCGCCATTCGGGGAACCGGAAGTACAGCAGACTCGCCGTCTCCTTGGCCGCTCGTCCGGCGTGTGCCGGTGGCTGCCGCAGGACAGCCCCATGCAGTTTCGCCGAGAGGCGCTCGCAGCTGATCTTGGGAGCGCGTTTGCGGTCCCACCAGGAGGTGTCGGGTGCGATCAGGGACTCACCGCGCACGTCGACGACTGCGCCCACGCCGAAGGGGCTGATCGTCTCGGACAGCCGTAGGTCATGCACGATGGGTTCCATACCGCACCTCCTCCATCGGCTCGCGTACATGGACGGCGACGTTCGGTTCGACCGAGCGCATCGAGTCGGCGACCAGCCAGCCCTCGCCGCTCTGCTCAAACCGTCTGAGAAGGGCCGGCTCGTCCGCCTTGCCACGTTCGTATCGCAAACTCGTGCCTTCTTCTCGCGCGGATCTGGCGCGGCGGTCCCAATCACGCAGCAGCCGCCACAGCTCCTCTTCGGTCTCGTCGGCCTCGAGGCGATCCGATCGGCTGACAAGAGAGACGAAGGTGTCAACCAGGTGTTCGATCGTGTGGCACATGTCCTCGTCGTCGAGGTCGAGGCGAGATGCCGCGTCGTTGGCTGCCAGAGCCTTGATGGAGTGCCGTAGGAGCGCCACCAGGGCGCCACGTATGGAGCGAGCACGAGAGGCCAGCGACCAGGGTGTCACGCTCGTCGGTTCGACGTTGCGATAGAGGGCTTCGTGGTAGCCGCGGAACGTCTCGAAATGCGATCGGTCGCGTGCCCGGTTCGACCGGAACAACGTCGTGACTATGCCGTTGTTGCGGCCACGACCGACGCGGCTGGTGGCCTGGATGTATTCGGCGGTGGTCTTCGGTTGGCCGACCATCAGCATCAGCGCGAGGCGAGGGATGTCGATACCCACCGACAACATGTTGGATGACAGCACGACGTCGACGGCCTGATCGGTCTTGTCGATGCTCTGCGCGAGTTCCCGCAGGTCGTTGGGAAGCTCCTCCGGTCCGCGGCGACTGGTCAGTTCGAGAACGCGGTCGGCGCGCACCCGCCGGAACGGCAGCTTCAAACGGTCGGCCCGTGGTTCGAGTCGTCCGTTGACGTCGTCGACGATCAGGGTTCCCGTGCGGCCGAGCTCGCGCAGGCTGTTGTGATACATCACTGCGGTCCAGTAGGAGTCGCGCGTCGCGCCCGTGTCCTGCCTTTGGGCGAGGACCTCCGGAATCTCGATCAGCGGAGCGGCCGTGGAGATGACTGCGGACACCTGAGACAGCGACTGCGGCATGAGACCGACGTAGAGGCGCCCTTCACCGCTCTCAACCGGTTTGGAGAAGAAGGTCTGATCCCCGTCGAGGCCTGCCGGTGGGTAGAGGGCGACGGCACGCCCGTACAGTCCCTGCACCTGTTCCTGTGACGCGCGGATGGTCGCGGTCGATGCGATGACCTTTGGTGGCGTGCCGGATCTGCTCAGCAGCATCTGGATGACGGCGTCGAAGACGGCAACCGTGGTACCGAGTGGTCCCGACAGCAAGTGCAGCTCGTCCTGGATGATCATCGACGGCTGCCGGAACGGTGTGTCCAGGCCGAGCAGTGTTCCAGCGTTGGGTCGGAACTGCAGGCGTGCGAACTTGTCGACGGTGGCGAGCAGGATGGTGGGCGGTTCGTCGTAGAGGACCTCGTCGACGACGGCGACGGGGAGCTCGTCGTGGAACGGACAGCTCCCATCGGTGCAGTGGATGACGACGTCCCTGCCGACGAGCCGCATCCCGTACAGGGTCTTGTCCGCGGACTGTTTCCTCGGCACCAGCGCGGCGCCACACCACGGGCAGCCCTCGACCTGAAAGCTGTTCGCCTCCTCCGGCCGTGCGGCCTTGTGCAATCGGTTGAGTGCGGCCTTCGCATCGGTCCTCGTGCCCGGTGTCACCTCGTTACCCACCCACAGGCCGATGGAGAAGCGGGCCATGCCCTTAGCTCGGCCGCCGTCACGGCGCAGCAGTTCCATCGCGCAGATCAGCGACGCCGCCCGTTGGAACTGCTGGGCGGTGAGCAGCCGCAGCGTGTAGCGGGTGATCACCGCGGTGCCGCCTCCTGCGACACCGTGCGCGAGCCGTCGACGGAAGATCTCGATCGCTGCCAAGCCCAGGTATGCCTCCGTCTTGCCTCCGCCGGTGGGGAACCAGATCAAGTCGACCACTTCCCGGTCGTCGTGGGTTTCGTCCACGGTCGATGCCAGAGCCACCAGCAGAAAGCCGAGTTGAAACGGGCGCCATTGCGGCTCGCTCGGATCTCTGTCGTCACGCAGCGCCGTCTGACGCATTTGTAGTCGCATGGCCGCCATGCCGAGCGAGAAGGCCGTTCTCAGCGTCTCCTGCCGGGCGTCGCGGAGCAGGTCGACACCGGCCCGCATCCGGTGAAGAGCCGCGCGGGCGCGGTCGGTGATCGCTCGTGCGACGTGGGCGTCCGCGCCGAACGCGCTCGTAGAGTTCTCCTGCTGCTGGACCCATACCTCGAATGCGGTGACGAAGGCGTCGAGCGACGGTAGGACCTCGTCGGGGTGTGTGTCGATCCGTGCGAGATGGTCGAGACCCAGAGCCTCGGCCTCCGCGGTCCCCGCTGCGAACCCGGTCGTCGCGACTGCGGGCACCACGAACGCGGGCACGGCCTCGAGGCGGACCGCCGTACAGCCGTTCCCGGACAAGTCCCAGTCCGCGGCCATTCCGTGTCCGACGGCGTAAACCTTCTTGTCCCTGAACCGCAGCCGTAGCTCCGCCGCCTCACTGTCAAGGCTGACCGCGGTCGACCCCCGATACTCCAAGATCCGACCGTCGACCGCGGGTTCGACCCTGAGCGCCACCTGGAACAGCATCGATTCGATGTCGAGCCGGTCGTTCCCGGTGGACTGCTTGCGTATCCGAACGTGCACCGTCACCAGATGAGCGTCGCCGTACCGGCGCCACCGGGACCCGACCTCAATCGGAACCTCGCCCGCCTGAAGCTCGTGCAGTGGCCTTTGAGGGCCGAGTTCGATCGCGTCGAGTCGGAACGGCTTGCGCTGCCAACGCGGGGGCCCGTCACCGGTGACGGGCTGATAGGTGCCACCGGACAGATCACAGGTCACAGCGGACCGGTCGGTGACGAAAGAGATCGCAACCGAGGACGGCCGCCATTCCTCGGCGAGCGGCACACCGGCGCCGTCCTCCTCCACGTCTCCGGCGGGCACATCCGATTCGAGCGGCGCGCCGAACGGCGGTTGATCCGCGACCGGCGCCGCCGAGGCGATCGGGAACAGCATCCCGACGGCGTACTGCCGGTCGGGCCGGTTGGTGAGGATCTCCTCCTCACCGGAGTCCGGACCGACGTATGCGTGGCGTAGATGCGTCAGTGCCGCGTCTTGTGCCTTGGTCAGGGTCACTTCTTCACCAAACGCTGTCGGACCAATTGTTGGAGGCGCCGCCGGTCGTCCTTGGTCACCAATATGTCCAGCGAGACACGCGCCCGGGTCACTGCCACGTAGAAGGCGGCGGTGCCCGCATCGTCGAAGGACTCGGGCAGGTCGCACAGCACGACGCTCTCCGCCTCGAGGCCCTTGGCGTACCGAGGGCTCGTCAGAGTGAAGCCTTGCGGCGTCACGGTCGGCGCCGCCGTGGAATCGGTCTTGATGATCCAGATGTCCTTGCGTCGGACACCGTCGGCCACCAGTTGTTCCGCCACGGTCTCGGCGGCGGCGACAGCGGCCGCACCGTCAGAGGTGTGCCACCGGACCTTCTCGCCGTGGACGATGCCTGGATCGCCGACATCCGCGCCGAGGTATTCCTGAACCATGTGCACGATTGCTTGCGTGTTCCGGACGTTGAGTTCGAGGTCGACCGAGAGGGCCTCGGAGGCGACGAGCTCGAACACGTCGTCGTCGAAGCCGCCGTCGACGTGTGACTGGTTGTTCGAGTCGAGGAACATCCGCCAACGGCCGCGGTCGCGTCCGCCGACGACGACCGCGTCGAGCCGGTCCATCATCTCGGCATCCATCAGATCCTGTGCCTCGTCGATGAAGACGACGTCGTACACCTGGTCGGACGTCAGTTGCACGAATGGCAGGACCGCGATGTCACGGCTGGCGACGTGCGGCGCGAAGAATTGCAGCAGCTCCGGCGAGTGGAAGGTGATCAGCACGGATCGGCCTTCACCGGACTCCTGCTTCGCGGCCTCGACCAGCACCAGGGATTTACCCGTGCCGGCACCACCGAACACCATGACCCGGGGGTTGCGGGCCAACGCGGCCAACACCCGTGCCTGGCCGGCGGTGGCACGGTTCTGCTCCTCGATGACCGCACCCCGCTGCGCGTCGATCACCGGCATCCTGGTGAACTCGCCGAACAGACGTGTACGCAGATCATCGGCACGGGCGATCCGTTGGCCAGCGGGTGGCCTGCGGGCGGCACCTGTGATCGTGTCGAGAGCCTGAGTCAACCCCTCGACCGTCATTTCGTCCTTGGCCAACCAGTGGCTCGGCTGCCACTCCACCGAGTGTGGCGGTGTATCGATGTCCGGGGTGATGACAACGGCCTCATGCGCGAACCAACCGACTCCCTCCTCCCGCAGGATGTCGCGCAGGGCGTACATCGCCGACTGCGCCTGCTCCATCGGCGAGCTCGACAGCTTGTGCCAGTCGTTGCGGCGGTCGACGCTGTACCAGACGCCGTCGTGCCTCCTGACCCCACCGCCTTTGACCTCGACGACGATCAAGCATTTCTTCCACAGCACGACGAAGTCCGCCTCGGCCTGCTGCTTGTAGGCGTGCGAGCGCAACTTCACGGAGTAGAAGGCGACTGCGTCCAGATCACCGGTCGCCTCTCGTAGTAGGCGCGCCACCCGACGTTCGGCGTCGCTCTCGGCGTTCTTGACGATGTCGGTCAGGTCGGGAACGAGGATCACGGCTGATGCTCCTGCCAGAGAGCCTCGTACTCGCGGTATCCAAGCATCTCGGTGAGATCACCGAAGTTGTCTGCCATGTCCACGATGAGGCACTCTTCCTTCCCGCCGTTCTTTGGTCCCCGCAGACCGCGCCCGGCCATCTGGATGTAGGCGTTGGGACTGAACGTCGGACGCGCGATGTACAGCGCTCGGACCCCGGGGGCGTCGAAACCCTGAATCAGAAGGTCGCAGTTGGCGAGAACTCTGATCTGACCGTTCTTGAACTTCTCGATGATGTCGCGGCGCTCCTGCCTACCGGTCTGCCCGCTAACGGCCGCAGCGGTGACGTCGCGATACCGCAGGGTCGCCGCTAGCACCTGTGCTGAAAGGACGTTCGGGGTGAATACCAGTACCGGCCAATCCGGGTCCAGGCTCAGAATGTGATCGACGAGTACCGACATGCGGGCCTGGTCCCGGCCGATGCGATCCATGACGGACTGCTTGAGCCTGCGCAGGCTCGTGGCGTCCTTGCGCTCGTCCGGCTGCAGATCGACGTGGATGCCCGGCAGTACGCGGTGTCGGACCCGCGCCAGCACACCGAGTTCGGCGAGCCTGCGGTAGGCGTTGTCCTGCTCGAACGCCTCGAGTTTGCGGCCACCGAAACGACTCACGAGCGCCTTGGTGGCGGACTCGGAGGCGCCCTTAAACGGTGTCGCGGAGAGTCCGACCAACGGGCGTTCCCAGCCACGGCCGGCCACGCCCAGCCAGTTCAGAATCCGGGTGTACCGCTCGGATCCACCGGCCCGGTGCCCCTCGTCAATGATCACGGCGGAGGCCTGCCTCAGCCAGTCGTAGTCGGGGTCACGGATAACGCCGACGTCGAGTTCGGCGTCGGTGGCGACGATGAAGCTGAACTCCGTGTCCGGCTCGTGAACGTCGTTGCCCTCCCATAGGCGTCCGATTGTCAGTGGACGCTCGTCCCCCAGGCCCCGCCAGACCAGGCTGGTCGTCTGCACCGCCTGCTCGCAGAGCTCCTGCGACTGCGCGATCCACAGGACGGGACCCTGGAGGCGGCCCTCCATGAACAGGCGCAGCACGGTCTCCGTCGCGACGCGCGTTTTTCCTGCCCCGGTCGGGAGTTCCACCATCGCCTTGAGGTGACGACCGCTCGCCTCCCGCAGCGTGAGGACGTCGCGGAGTTGGGCGCTGATCTTTTTTTGGAAGGGGTGCAGTTCGTTGAGCTTCACCGCACCGGGGACGACGAACTCCTGGGGTTGACGTTGATTCCGGCGTCCCGCGTACTCGGGACCGAACCCCATCTTGCGCAACCAGGAGATCGTGGTAGAACGGCCCGCCCACTCGGTCGGTACGTCGGTGAAGCCCTCCCGTCGGAAGTTCTCCGCGAGCTGTTTGATGGAGTCCGAGCCGTAGACCGTCAGGAACAGCTCGGCGACGGAGGTTTCGTCGTGGATCAATTCCTGAGCCTCGAGTGCCTGCCACAAGCCGGTCGGCAACGCCTCCTGCAGGTCGTCCGGACCGAAGTAGATGTCGAGCCGTTCGGCGTCGTCCCGGGCGGCCTTGGCACGCTGACGCAGCTCTTCGAGTTTGTGATTTAGACCGGTCTTGAGGACCTGCTCACGTTCGGCGCTGGTCAAGCGCAGGTCGAACGCGTCGTTGACGAACGAGAGCAGCCGCGGCTGATCGGCATCACTGCGAGCAGTGAGATTCAACCCGTCGAGATGCCAGTCCAGAGCCTGGTCCTCGACGCCGTCTTCCGTGGTCACCCTCTTGATGATCTGGACTGCTCGGGTCAGAGTCGCGTTTTCGACCTTCCTCGCTACGGTCGTCGTGCGCAATCCAGTGAAGACGTCGACGATCGGCACCGCGTCCTGCTCGCCCTCGACCATGATCGAGAAGGCGAAGCTGTCTTCGAACCGGCGACATCCGACCACCTCTACCAATTCCGAGGTCTGCTCGGGCCGAGCGCGAAGGTAGGGACGCTGACGCGAGGAGAGGAACGCCTCCTGCTCGTCCGACGTCGCGAGGTACACCGCACCGGGGGGCCTTGACTCGGTTCGGCGTCCGATCTTGGCGGGGATCGTCGGGGCATGCGCACCGGGATAGGCGATCCGTGACACGGCGAGGGTGAAGTCGACGAGCACGTCGTCGGAGATGCCCGGCGGGAACAGCGGCTCGGCGAGCGCCTTCTTCAGTACAGGACCGGGCACCGTCGCGAGTTCATTCGGCAGTTCCAGCGTGTCGGCGACCTGTGACGGTCCCCGGAACAGCGGAAGCAGTCTCTCGTAACGGACCAGTGACGGCGCGGCGACCTCGCAGGGCGGCAGGTAGCCACGGGTCGTGTGGACGAGTCCAGCGTTGTCTGCCGCCCATCGCACGGGCGAGTGCACGGTGTAGGTGACGCCCGAGTCGACGTCCTCGCACGTCCAGGTGAGATCCCCGGCCTGCAGCAGCGCGGTGGTCCAGTGCGCACGCAGTTGGGCCGAGGCGCTGGCGTCTCGCAGGACGAACAGCATGGAGAACGGTCCCGGCCCGGCGCCGTGGAGCAGTTCGACACGTTCGACAGGACGCTCACCCGGACCCTGTAACGCGTTGACCTGCTCCAACAACCATCCGAGGTAGTCCTCCAGGCGCGATTCGTCCTCGACGGGGTAGCTCTTTACCGGATCACGGACGACGCCGAGAGCATGGGCCGCCTGTGGCAGACAGCGCTTGCGGTCCAACGCCCTGACGCCCGGCACGTCGGACACGTCGACATCGACGTCGATCACCTGGCTCGCCCATGCCCAAGCTCCGTCACGCGTCGGCACCTTGACCGTGTCCGAGTGACCTTCGAGAGTCTTCACCGCGACGTTGACGGGCAGTGCGGTCACGGAATCCCAGAGCTCCGTGTACTCCCGATCGCCGGCGGTCGCAGGGAGCTGCGCGATACGCGCGGTGAGAATGGCCAGAGGGTCGAGGTCTCGGAACCCCGCCTGCCGCAGCAGTGCCTCAACGCCGGGTTGGGAGAGGAAGCCAGGGAGGACGAAGACGGACCTCTCGAATTCGAGGCCCTCCTCCCGGCGCAGGAAGACCGCCGTGCTGTCGTTCAGCGCTCGCAGGCCGCCGGTGGTCGGGATCACTTTGGCGTTCTCGACGCCTTCGATGTTGCGCTGCTTGCATACGAACCTGAAGGCGTTGGCAGCCGACACTGGATCGGCCCCCTCCGCCCACTCCCGCAGCCAAGATAGGATCCCACGCTTCGGCATGGCCGCCAACGTCCGCTTCATGTCGTTCTCGGTGGCGTCCAGCTGATTGCCGTGCGCGGCCGCGAACAGCTGGCGCAGACGTGTGATCCGCTGCTGCAAGCTGTAGCACTTCCAGTGCGGAACGTCGGATCCAGTGTTCGGAGAGATGATCCATGCCTCGTGAACAGTCTCGGAGACGCCGATCGTGAAGTCCAAGGGCTTCAGGGTCTCGGCCCGAGTCAAGCGTCCCGACGCGTCAGGAACGAGTTCCCGTCCAATCGACTTGTGAGGGACCTGCCTGCAGAGGACCTCGTCACCGAACGAGAGCTCTTCCTGACCCCGTGCGGGCAGATAATCAAGATGCGCGGCCGGATCCTCCACCGTGCGCACGCGTGTCACCATCTGCACGAACATTTCCGCAAGCGTTACGAGCATCTCGCGGTTGTAATCGTTTCGGAGCAACGTCGTCCGGTCGTCGTTCACGCTCCACGGCGCGTTGAACAGGGCGGAGGCCGACGTCTTGTCCTTCAGCGGGAAGTAGGACCAGAATTGGCCAATCTGATACCGTCTGCCGCGCCTCTTAGGGATCGCGACGGTAACTTTGACCTCCGATCGCGAGACCGCCTCGCCGACCTGGCGTCGAGCTTCCGCGGACGGCGCATGCATCCGGTCCTCGACGTACCACTCCTCGTACTCGCCGCCGGAGCGCTCGATCTTGAAGAGGCCGTCACCGAGGTTACGGGAGGTGTGAGTCGCCTCGAAATGATCGGCACCGAGGATCCGGAGGCGCACCTCCCTGACGGCCCCGACAAACAGAAGGAAGTGCGACGAGAACTCTATGATCTCCTTGCGAAGGCGAGGAATGCTCGACACGTTGGGAAGCTTGACGATGGTGGCGGCCCACTCGGCCAAGCCGCGGAGCACAGGATCGTGGCCGAACGCTGCCATCGCGTCGATCGTGGTGGCTGTACGCAGCGCAGGGTAACGCTTCGCACCGGAGCCGACTTCAGCGATGGCGGAGCGCGCTTCAGGCGAGTTGAACTCGAACGACACGGAACGGCTGAAGACCTGCGGCGTGTTCGAAACCGCCAAGACGGACTTGAACCCAAGGCCGAATCGCCCGATCTCGTCCCCACGTTTGCCGCTCAAGTGGGCATGCGTGATGGCGGTGAGCCCTCTCTTGGAGAACGGGCGTCCGCCGTTAGCGCAATAGAGGGCACCCCCTACCGAATCCAGGACGATCTCGACCCGGCCCGTATTCTCGTCCGAGTCGGTGTTCCCCGCCATGGCATCTGCGGCGTTCTGGACGAGTTCGAGGAGAGTCCGATTGGCGTATCCGCCGACTCGGATAGACTCCTCGTGATTGGCGTGCTCCGTCAGTAAGTCTGGCTTGACCCGGTAGGACTCGATAGTGCTGTCAAACAGGGTCTTCACTTCCTGCGCCAGCGCTGGTTCAGGCGCCCAAAGCTGCTCGATCACGATTGACTAGCACTCCCCAGGCTGTGGTGCCACCCGCACCCACTCAGACCGGTGGTATCCGCTTTCACGCCCGCACCCAACGTGGTGACGAAGCCAACCGACCGGTGAACGCGCGGATTGAGGACAGTGCGCACGATGGCTTCACCCCGTTCTTACAGCCAAAGCATGGTATCCGACCGCAAGAGGTTAATCGTTGCGATAGTGAGCAGCACTTCAGCCGTTCGGCTGATCTTTCTGGACCATGGTTATACTTATCGCCACAATAGCGGCGATGCGGACAATTCTCCTACGTGTCATTGCTCGGTGATGATTTGACCCGACAGTCTTGTCGATGGCTCATTGAGGTTCTGCTTCGGTTGAGAGTCATCTGCGATTAAAGAATTCTGCGTTTGATGCAGTGTCTCCAGGAATAGTGCCCGATCGAATGGCACCTCTAGGTAGCCTGGGTTGCCGGTCCGGTGGCGTCTGCTCGGCAGGACGCGAAAGCCGCGAACCGGCGACGACAATATCGTCGAGGACTGCGTACTCCTGTAAAACTGTCCACCGGAGCAGCGGAAACGTGAGCGCAGTGAATGAGTGCCGTCGCCTGCTGCGCGGCTCCTCGTGGCTGATTGTCGTGCCGAAGGAACTCGCCGCGCAGATCGGGAGCCAGCGGCCCCAGGCACGACAGAAGCCTTCTGTCGGATCGATGAGTCACCCGGGGGTGCGCTGCGGCTGCATGCTACTGAGCGCTTCGAGGACTACCGCGCCTTACCGCGAGACTTCCCGCCACCAGGAACGATGTATTGGTGGTTCGCCCGGCGGCGTGATGATCAGGTTGCGTCCACGGGAGTGGTGTACGACTTGCCCGTGATGGGCGTGTTGCGTAGATGAGAGACGGCCATCGCGTCGATCCTTCAAGACGACCAAGTCAGAGAAGGAGAAGAGGACGCGATGGCCGCTTCAGAGAGTGTGAACCCTGTTGACCTGCTGCGCGAGCAGATCGAGGGCGCGTCGTCGGACGTGTTGCAAGCGATGATCAAGACGTTCGTGCAGGCGGTGATGTCCGCCGAGGCCGACGCGATCTGCGGCGCCGGGTACGGGCAGCGCAGCGATGAGCGGGTCAACTCGCGCAACGGTTACCGGCCTCGGGAATGGGACACCCGCGCCGGCACGATCGACCTGGCGATCCCGAAGCTGCGACACGGCAGCTACTTCCCGGAGTGGTTGCTGACCCACCGGCGTCGGGCCGAGCAGGCCCTGGTCTCGGTCGTGGCCACGAGCTATCTGCTGGGGGTGTCGACTCGGCGGGTGGAGAAGCTGGTCGAGCAGCTCGGGATCCGGCAGCTGTCCAAGTCGCAGGTCTCGGAGATGGCCGCGCATCTGGACGCGCAGGTGGAGGCGTTCCGCAACCGACCCTTGGACGCCGCCCACTACACGTTTGTGTGGATGGACGCCCTGACGATGAAGGTCCGCGAGCACGGCCGGACCGTCAACGTCCACGCCCTGATCGCGGTTGGGGTCAACGCCGACGGCGGCCGTGAAGTGCTGGGCCTGGACGTGGCCTCCGACGAGGACGGCGCCGGCTGGTTGGCGTTCCTGCGCAGCCTGACCGCCCGAGGCCTGTCCGGTGTCCGCCTGGTCATCTCCGACGCCCACGCCGGCCTCGTGGCCGCGATCGGGGCGGCTTTGCCGGGAGCTTCGTGGCAGCGGTGCAGGACCCACTATCTGCGCAACCTGCTGACGAAGGTGCCCAAGTCGGCGCAGCCGTGGATCGCCACCCTGGTCCGCACGATCTTCGACCAGCCCGACGCCGACGCTGTCCGCGCCCAGTTCGACCGGGTCGTGACCACGATCGAAGCGAAGTTCCCGGCCGCGGCCGAGCACCTCGACGCCGCCCGCGACGACCTCCTGGCGTTCACCGGCTTCCCCCGCGAGATCTGGCGCCAGATCTGGTCGAACAACCCACAGGAGCGGCTCAACAAGGAAATCCGCCGTCGCACCGACGTCGTCGGGATCTTCCCGAACCGGGCGGCGATCATCCGCCTCGTCGGCGCCGTCCTGGCCGAGCAGACCGACGAGTGGACCGAAGGACGCCGCTACATGGGCCTCGAACTACTCGCTAAAGCCCGCCTGATCACCATCGACACAGACCAACACGCCACCGACCAGACCGACCCGACCTCGATCGCCGCATAACATCAGACCGGATCACGCGATGGCCGTCTCCTACACCACCAGCGCGGACGCGACCGATGATTGATCACACGTTGATGCGTCTGCACGACCGGTTGCGGGAGCAGTGCCGCACCACCGCCGGACGGCACCGGCATCCCACCGCCGGCGCGACTCCCAATCGGTGCGCGCCGCGGACACCGTGCCCCGACACAGCCGCGGTTTCGACGTCGTGAAAAAGGTCAACGGCCGTAAACGCCACATCGTCGTGGACACCATGGGCCTACTCCTGGCCGTCATGATCACCGGCGCGCACGTCAACGACCGCACCATCGCCCGTGACCTGCTCTGGCGCACCCGGCTGTTCCACCCCCGCCTACGCCCGCTCTGGGCAGACGGCGGCTACATCGGCACCCTAAGCACCTGGGCCCGCCACGCCCTCGACCTCACCGTGCACCTGGTCCACAAACTCCCCGGACAACACACCTTCGTCGTGCTGCCCCGCCGCTGGGTCGTCGAACGCACCTTCGCCTGGATCAGCAAGAAACGCCGCTGCGTCCGCGACTACGAACACCTACCCACAAGCCACGCCGCCTTCGTTACCTGGGCCATGATCCACGTCATGCTCACCCGCCTGGCCCGACACACGAAACCGGCCCAGGCAACCCACACCTGAACCGACTTCTCAAACACTTCGCTAACAGGGCCTTCGCTGCCCTCGCCCCGGGTGCTGCGCCCTGGCCTACCCGTCCGAGACGTTCCGACGCCCCCGGTCGGCCACCACATGTGCTTGTCTTCGAGGACGCAGCCAAACACGCCGGAAGGAGGTAGTTCCTGCAGCACGGCCGGTAGGCTCTGATCTTCATGCATCCTGCGCACTAAGCTGAAGTGGTGGTTGCGTTCGAAGATGCCAGCGCCGAGGGGCAGACTACGGCTGCTACACAGCGGACCGCTCGAGGTAACCCAGTAGCTCCGGTGGGCTCGCGATGCATCAGTGACTTCACGGGTGACTCGCACGTCATCGAGCAACCGGAGGAAGACGTGGGTCTTCAGACGGTTCGTCGCGATCTGGTCGGACGACCCGACCTGAGCCAGCTCATCGGCGATGCGGTCGAGGACTCCATCTTCTATGTCCTCGACGGCTACCGGACTCACCGATTCGACCTGCTCGACGAGCGTGTCGAAGCCGATGAACGCCGAACCGTCGGCACCAAGCTCCAATACCACCTACTAGGGCGTGTCCTGCCGATCTTGTAGGGGTTGGTCGTTGACGATGTGTCGGTGGTGCGTCGTGGTGAGTTGACCGATGAGGCGTGGGCGGTGATCGCGCCGCTGCTACCGGAGCCGGGCGGTGCTCGTGGGCGGTGGCGAGATCACCGGCAGGTCATCAACGGGATTTTGTGGAAGCTGCGCACGGGTGCGCCGTGGCGTGACCTGCCCGAACGTTTCGGGCCGTGGAAGACCTGCCATGAGCGGCTGCGTCGGTGGAGCGCCGACGGGACATGGGATCGGATCCTCGCGGCGGCGCAGGTGCACGACGACGGCACACCGGTGCAGTGGACGATCAGCATCGACTCGTCGATCGTGCGGGCGCATCAGCATGCCGCTGGCGCCCGCAAAAAGGGGGCTCCCCGACAAGTCCGGCGACGCCTGGTGCGCAAGATGGCGAGGCCATCGGCCGATCACGCGGAGGACTGAGCACGAAAATCCACCTCGCAGTCGACGGACGCGGCCGGCCGTTGTCGATCCTGCTCACCCCGGGCCAGGCCGGCGACAACCCCCAGCTCCTCGCCCTGCTCGACGCGATCCGCGTCAACCAGCCCGGACCGGGCCGGCCCCGCAAACGTCCGGACGTGCTGATCGCGGACAAGGGCTACGCCCATGACTCCACCCGTCGAGCCCTGCGCCAACGCGGGATCCGGCACGTCATCCCCGAACGCAGCGACCAGATCGCCCGCCGCGCCGCCAAGGGCAGCACCGGCGGGCGACCACCCGCCTTCGACAAGGCGACCTACCGCAAACGCAACGTCGTGGAACGCTGCTTCAACCGACTCAAGCAATGGCGTGACCTGGCCACCCGCTACGCCAAACGCGCATCCCTCTACCGAGCCAGCCTGATCCTCATCGCCGCCATCATCTGGCTTCCATGATCGACAGGACAGGCCCTAGACAACCTTGGCCTTGAGAAGAAGAGACACCCCGACACCGAGATCGCTGGGGTGCCCGTCGACGTAAAAGGCACCGCAACGACAGACGGATCGCAGAGCTGGATGATCCCTCGCGAGGGACAGTGTGAGCTCTGTCTGCTGGTCCACGTGGATCTGGTACGTGACCGGCACCGCGCGTGGCTCATGCGGACTCATCGGGCGTTTCTCCACAATGGTGACGGCAACGGCGACCGTAAGCGGGGAATCTCCGTGCCCGCCTTCAACACGTACAGCGTGCCTCTATACGAGTGGACGCCTTTGAGGCCGAATCCACTGAAGGGCTTGTCGGAGCCGGACCGGGCGGTCGTGTTCGGCTCGGCTGGGCAGGAGACACGGCTCAAGGCGCTCTTTCGCGCGGCAGCGGAGACGGTCATCCCCCGGGGCGTAATCCTCACGGTCTGCGCCAATCGTGCAGACCCGATGCGTCGGGTGCGGGCTACCCGTGTCGACATGGCGAGGGAGGGCCTCGCGCTGCTCTGCGGGACATGGACCTCGCACCGGCAGCTCGCCGATGTTCTGGCCTTCGATTTGACCGGAGAGGCGTGGGTGGCGGTCGCCATGTCCAAAGTCCTGGGACACGGGGAGCTGACCGGGCAGGTTCTCGAACAGATGCGCCGCGGCCTAAGGGACGAGGCGGACCGTAAGCTTTTCGAGCCCTGAGCCTGACGCCGAAACCCCGCGCCCGTATGCGACGGGTGACATCAACGGCCGAGCCGGAAGACCGCCGAGCCCCGAAGCTCCCAGCGGGTCGACGAGTCTGTCCGTTCGCGTAAAGCTGTTCATATCCTCGGGGTTGACGAACGACCTTCGGGTATTCGAATGCCGCATATCACCAGCACGACTTGACCCTCCGGGTGCCGCGAGCGTGAATTTCGGGGCGCAGCCTGGATGGCTGCATGGTGGGGTGCCGAGGTTGATTGAGGAAGTCGCGCCGCCCGGAGGAGGGGTTTGATTGAGATCAATAATCCGAGGGCGTGCGGCGCATCGCGGTCACTGCCGCTGCGATGCGGGCGGCGGCGTCGGTGGTCGCCTCGTGTTCCCAGATCCGGATGACAGTCCAGCCGGCTGCGGTCAATCGCTCGTTGGTGTCGACGTCGCGGCGCCGGTTGGTGGCGACCTTCTGCGACCAGAACGCCGCGTTGGTTTTGGCGATCGTGTGGTGCTCGGGGCAGCCGTGCCAGAAGCAGCCGTCGAGGAAGACGGCCAGCTTGAGTCGGGGGAACAGCAGGTCGGCGGTGCGTCGTACCGCTTTGATCGGTCGGCGGTTGACGTAGTAGCGCAGGCCCAGTGCGTGGACGGCGCGCCGCAGTGCCAGCTCCGGCTTGGTGTCGCGGCCGGTGTTGGCCTGCATCGACTTGCGTACGCCGATCGAGGACGCCCACGATCTGTCGGACATGCGTTCTACCTCACTGGCGCGGCTGGCTTGTGGCAGGCGGGAGGCGAACTATCATGTCGCAGGTGAGCGACCGCCTGAGCATGATCGACCTCTTCGCAGGATGTGGCGGTATGACCGTCGGCTTCCATAATGAAGGTTTCCGTCCGATTCTCTCGGTCGAGTGGGATCGTGCCGCGGCCTCCACCTACGCCGCGAACTTCGGTAAGGAACACACGCGGTGGGAGGATATCGAGAAGATCAAGGATGATGAGATCCCCGATGCGGACGTCATCATCGGTGGGCCGCCGTGTCAGGGCTTCTCCAACCTCGGCACCAAGTCAGTCGAGGACCCGCGCAACAAGTTGTGGAAGCAGTACCTACGCTTCGTCGTCAAGGCGCATCCGCAGGTCTTCGTGATCGAGAACGTAGAGCGGTTCTCGCGCACCAACGAGTTCCAGCTATTGATGGAGGAGGCCGACCACGGCATCCTCCAAGGTTACAAACTCACCGCCGGTGTCCTGCTGGCGGCCGACTACGGGGTCTCGCAACGCCGGCCGCGTACCATCGTCATCGGGTCGCGGATCGGTGAGATCCCGCTCCCCGAACCCACGCACGCAAAGGTCCCGACCGGGGAGCTGAGGCCGTGGAGGACGGTACGCGACGCGATCGGATGGGTCGACGAACACCCGACGACCACCGAGCTCCCAAGCAGGGAGACGGTGTTCTTCGAACAAGGCATCCGAGGCGAATTCTCGGGCTACGACATCCACTTCGGGCGTCAGCCGACCACGATGTCGCTTGAGCGCTATGACCACATCCCTCCCGGCGGCGGACGGTTCAACCTTCCCGATCACCTGCTGTCGCGATGCTGGCGGGAGAAGAAGACCGGTACCACCGACGTCATGGGCCGTATGCGCTGGGACGCTCCGTCGTTGACGATCCGTACCGAGTTTTTCAAGCCCGAGAAGGGCCAATACCTGCACCCGCAATGGGAACCGAACCGGCCGGATCGGCGAGTCAACCGGGTCATCACCCACTACGAGGCGTCACTGCTGCAGGACTTCCCGAAGGACTACAAGTGGTGCGGTTCCAAGACGGAGATCGCCAAGCAGATCGGCAACGCCGTTCCCTCGGGTCTTGCCGCAGCCATCGCTAGACACTTGAAGAAATACCTGCACTGATCCGCCAGCCGGACAGCGAATTCCGGACTCTCGCTGATTGACCGATGGTTCGCAGCTCTGACACCCTGCTCCTGTGTCGACCGTGCAAGGAGAGCTGTTCGAAGACGATCCGGTCTCGGCCGCGCTTCCGCGCACACTGCGCGTCCACCGAAACCGGGTCCTGCCGGTCCGGCCCTCGATCGCCGGCAGGCCCCGGATGGTGACCGGGCCAGCGCCGTTCCGTACCGACGCCCGTCCACCGTCGCCGGACGAGGACCCCGAGATCTGGGCGGTCCATGCCGCGATCCGATCGCTCGACCCCGACGGTGTCCGCACCGGATACGCCATCCGGGAGGCGCTCGACCAAATCTACGACGGCCAGCGCACCGGGCGATGGGACTATACCCAGCTGCTGAAGACGGAGAAGACGCACGTTGGCACACTCGTCGAGATCTGGCTGCAGCGGGAGTTCGGGTTCGACGACGGTCAGGACCTCGACTTTCGAATCGCTGGCGTCGATGTCGACTGCAAGTGGTCACTGAATCTGTACGACTGGGAGATCCCCCAGGAGATGTACAGCCGCGGCGACAAGATCGCCCTCGTGATATGGGCGAATGAATACACCGCCCGCTGGGCGTCTGGTCTCATCCGCATCAGCGAGGACGTCCTCCGTCCGCCGGGCAAGCAGCGCGACGGTAAGCGCCGGCTCAACGATCGGGGTCGGGACCGCATCCTCTGGATCTCCCCGGGCACGGATCTAGTGAAGAACACGCTGCTGCACATCACTGATCCGCGGAAGCTCGAACTCATCGCCTACGCCACTCGCGGGCAGACGGCGGTCACGAACCTATTCAGGGAGTTGACCGGAGAACTGATCAACAGGGCAACAGTACTCACCGCCGCCCAGCAGGTCGACAGCGCCAAGCGAGTGCGGGACGCTCGTAGGAAGCTTCAGCCGGAGGGCATTGTGATCTTCGGTCATTACGCGCCGCATCCGCGGATGGCCGCCGAGCTGGAACTCCCGGTTCCTACACTGGGCCGGTTCGTCAGCGTCCGGCTATACCCGTGGAAGCCCGATGACGATGAGCCGCAGACGGAAATAGATGGATCTCTGTGGCGGCGCGCGCGGCGGGGGGACCCGGTAGTGCCGGCTCCAACATTGCCCAGCCAGGGCACTGGTGGATGACCGGCGCCAGCCTCGAGGTGCTGCAGCGGGTGTGGTCTTGGCTGCGGTGACCACGATGAACGAGTTGGGCGCTGGCTGGCGTGTCGGTGTCCTCCGGGTCCATGATCCCAGGACACCGTATGGCGGATCAGGAGGTCCGGACGCCCTACGACATCCGTGGGGTGCGGGAGCCGGGGATGAAGTGCTCGATGCCCCCCCGCGGCACGTACTCCTGCCGCTGCAGCCGCAGACCCCCGACCCGCCAGGCCATCTTTGCATGCCTGGGCTCGCTGTCGTTATACATGTCTCGGCATCGATTCGCCTGCTGCCGCGGGCTTCGGCGGGCAATTGCTAGCGCACCCGCAGGTTCTATCGGTGCAGGGTGAGCCGGGCCCTGGGGCGGACCTGGTTGGACGGACTTCTGATTGACGATCAGCGCTCCAGCAACGATGGTGAGCGTTGTGATCCTGCCCGCGATCAGGTTTGCTTTGCCGATGTCGTCGGAGGTGCGTTGGTCGGACATGCTGGCCGTGATGGTCGCCACCGATCCTGCTCCTCTCGGTCGGTTGCTCGGGCTGTCTGGTCCGCTGGGGGACGTGGTGGTCCGCAGGGAGGTGGCGGTTGATCCGGCGAGCCAGCCGGACATCGTGATTGAGCGGCAGGGGCAACGGGTGGCGGTCATGGAGGTGAAGGTCCTCGCCGGGCTCGGCACGTTCCAGTTGGAGCGGTATGCCGCCGCGGTCCCGGACGCTGCCGTCTACGTGCTCGTGTTTCCCGGCCGCCTCGTCATTGATGTGGGGTCGGGTTCAGGATGGCGGACGCTGACGTGGGAGACGTTGCTCGAGGCGTATAAGGCGAGCACGAATTCCTGGGTTGCCACGTGCGCCACCGCGTGGATCGCGCACCTTGCTGGCGCGTTACCGGCAGTCGATGCCGCAACGGCCTGGAACGACCTGATGCCTGGGGAAGACTTCGTGATCGCACTCCGCGCGCGCATGTCATGGCTCCACGGGCAGCTCGCACCTCCAGCCCCGATTCGCCATGACCTTGTCTCCTCCTCCGCCGGCGTCAGTTGGGTTGCTCGGCTGTACACCGAGGCAGCAGAAAAGGACTACCGGATTCTGGTCGAGGTTGAGGAGAACCTGCCGGTCCGAGATTTTCCCAAGTATGCAGGCGAAGGACCCCGACAGCCGCGTGGGCCGTCGATCAAGGTGTGCCTGCAGCAGCGGAACATCACGACCTCTGCCTGCTACAACTGGCGCTACCTGGCAGCGATGTGGCCACTCATGGACACCGCGCGAAGCGACTGGGTCACCAACCCCGCCCGCCCCAGAGCCGCGCATGACAGGGCGGGCCATCAGCAGATCGTGGCCGCTGGCATGCCCCGATATGTGGGTATCGGATTCGGCGAAGCGCAGGCCAAAATTGATGGCGCGTGCATGTTCGGAGCCCGGGTTCAGCTGCCGCCCACGATCACTCTCGGCGACCTCGCACAAGAAGTTTCCAGCCTGTACGGCCTCGTCAGCGACTTGGCCAAAGTCGTCCCACCCGCGCCGCAGTAGCGTTCGACGGACGCGCGTGCCGTTGTGGGGCTGATGGTTCCGCTGTTCGGCGGAGCGCGCGGGGCTGCAGCGGCGGCGACAATCGCGGTACGCCCTCTCACTGGAGATGCCGTGCCGCAGATGCCCGGTCCGCCTGAGCCCTCGGCTCAACAGCCGCCTGGGCCCGATGGGTTGTCGGCCGTAGAGCCCTCACTGGTACCAGCCGTGGCCGCAGGGACCCCATCTCGAAATGCAAGGGTAGGGCTCGTCCTGTTGGTGGTGGTCGTGGGTGGGCTGTTCATGTGCTGCGTAGGTGGAACGGGTCTGGCCACTCTTGGTCTGATCATCGGCGACCCCACGCCCCCTCGCCCTGCTCCGGCCAGCCCTGCTACCGAACCGGTACCCTCACCGAGCGCCCGCACGCCGGAGCCCGCCTCCGCCACCACTGTGCGTACCTCACCAACCGCTACGGCTACCACACCCCCGGCAGCAGCAACTCGCGAAGCGAGACCTGAACATCCCGCAGCTGCCTACGAGATCTTTGAACGACGAGACGTCAGCGCCGGCTCCGGAGCTCGTCGTCTCGCCCTCCGGGTGGAACTACGCGTCTACCCCGTTACCGGCCAGCAGGTCACTGACGTGGCGTCGCAGATTGTCGAGAGCCATCGAGGTCAGGGATGGCAGGCGCTGTCAATCGTGGTCACCTATGACCGGCGTGAGGTCGTGCCGAGTTACGCGGTCTACGAATGGGCGCCAGACGGGCGCTGGTCCCACGCCGCCAAGGGAGACGCCGCGTCCTGGCGAGGCTACCGGCTCAATCAAACCATCGTCCGGGACAAGCTGACGCAGCCCAACGCCTGCAAGGTCCCGACGGAGCAGGCATACGTGCTCAACACTGAGTTCAACCAGGCAACCGAGGACGACGTCGAAATCAGCGAGGAAGCGGCAATGACGGAGATCGCCAAACGGCACAACATCCCGACCACCCGCGCCGAGGAATTAGTTCTGACCGTCGAGGACTGGACGATGTGCTGAGCCACTGGGCGCGACACACAGCAGCGGATGGCGGAACCGCAACATAGTTGTCATTCTGTGGACGCATCGTCCAGCCGCCGCTCCCGCAACGGCGTCCTGCGGTAGTCATGGCGGTCTGGCGTCACCGCCGGCGCATGACCGCGTAGACCGTCCTGCTGCTCGCAAACTCGGAGACAGTGATCAATTTCTAGCCAATCCGCGATTTCGTACGTCTGGAGGTTCCCGGGGCTCGGCACCTGGGCGGGCCCGCCGGTGCCTTGCTAGCCGCTGATCGGTCGCTCGTACACGGCGCGGTGCTTCCCCGGCCCCTTGTAGTTGTAGGTCACGGCTACACCAGCCTCGGTGGTGTCACCGTCAACGTTGCTGAAGCCCAGAGCGAGCCACGTTCTGTGGGCGGCGTAGTTGTCGGGTTCGGAGGTGAGAAAGAGGCGGCGGCATCCCCAGGCGGAGCCCTGCCGGTGGATTGCCTCTACGAGCGCCCGGGTGGATTCCCTCGCGGCGGTGGCCGGGGTGGGTCATCACGTCTTGCAGATAGATTTCCGAGGGGTCGACCTGGCTTCGGAAGGCGATCACGCTCCCGGCGACCTGTCCGTCGATGATGGCTAGTGGGCAAGTGTCGGCGAACAGCGTGGCGTACAGCCAGTAGTCCGATGAGTCCCGCAGCCTGATGTACGGCTCTCCCAACGCCAGCAGTTTTTCGAGGTCAGGGATGCGATCGACGGTGAGTGGGGTGATGGGCATTGGTGGTGCCCTTCGGTGAGTACGATCGATGCGGCGAGGTCCCGCGGCGACGGCGGGGTCCAGGGAGTCGGTGACTCCGCGACCGACGACGAGGATGTCCCAGGAGCGTCGTGTCGTCTGCTGGCTTCGACGTCCGTGGGGGCGAAGCCGCCGGAGACTGCGACCGGCAGCTTCGTCCACGACCTGATGAGCTGCGCCTGGTCGAGAGGGTGAAAGCCAGCCCTCCGGACCGCTGAGATGCAGTCATGCTGCCACCGGGCAGGGGGTACGCGCGCGCATCGACCAGCGCGTGCGCCCTCAGTCCTTGCTGGTGCGAGCAGGGGATCCTCGCATTCACCGCCCCGCTTGTGCTTGAAGTTCCGGTACGGGGGCTGGCCGGGGTCAGTGAGAAGTGGATCAGCGGGAACCTCGGTTCACCCGTCAGCCTGCGTCTGCGTGCCCTGGTCTAACGGCGAACTCGCAGCGCGAGGAAGAACGCTCCATTGTTGTCGCGGTCATAAATCTTAAGCATGGGCGACACCTGGGGCATGAGAACGCGGCCGACAGTTACGGCAGCCGACACGCTAATCGCGGCGAAGACATTGATCGAATCCAGATTTCCGTGGTTCGCCTCAAGAGCCGCAAGGAAGCCACGCATCGTTTCCTCGAAGGAGGCAAGGTCGACAGGAGAGGAGATCAGGTTTGGGCCCGGCCGGGCAGGCGGCACCGGAGTGATCACATAAATGTGGTGATGGGTCGTTGCCTCAGCCGGCAGGTCGTGGTTATGGATAGTGCCGGACAGATTCACGATCAACGTAACGGGCTGGCCTGGCAGGCCCGCACGGACCCTTGATACCCCGAACATGACGAGTTGTCTCTGGTCGTTTGGCCAGGTCCACGCATTGAGGACGTCTGTGCGCCGCCGTTGGAAGACTAGTGTAGGGACTTTGTCATCCAGGTGCGCCCCTAGGGCGATCAAAAGCGGGATGCGGGCGAAGGCGAACACAGCGAGGCGGGCAACAGCATCGCGGCGCACGCCATCATGCACACGGCTGGTGAAGTCCCTTATCTCGTGGGCTAGGCGTTCGAAGTCAGACATTGTGGTGAGGCTGCCCCGATTGCGGAGATCGAGGTCAGCGTCAGAGTCCCAGTGGCTGCCCGGAAGGATTCTTGGATAGAGTCCGACTGCTGTTGTCGCGGCTAGCACGGTTGGCCGCGTCAACTCGGCAGGGACTCCGCGGATGTCGCCTACGACGCGGAGCACGTAGGCGGAGCGGTCGGCTCCGATGGCCGTCAAACTCTCGATCCGGCTTTCATGATCCTG
Organism: Micromonospora sp. CNZ297; assembly: GCF_007827625.1. Classification (NCBI taxonomy): domain Bacteria; kingdom Bacillati; phylum Actinomycetota; class Actinomycetes; order Micromonosporales; family Micromonosporaceae; genus Micromonospora; species Micromonospora sp. CNZ297. The sequence continues at coordinate 53,516 of NZ_VISU01000020.1, forward strand.
CTTGCGACGTCGTAGCTCCTCTACCGTGTAGCGGCCGACAACGCCGCCGTCATCGATCGGCTTATGGCAGTTCCGGCACGCCAAAATGAGGTTGCTCGCGTTACCCCTCTGGTCGAGAAGTAGCGGATCATCACCCCGGGGAGAACTTTCGGACCAACCGACATTGTGCGCAAGCTCTCCTATCGGCACCGGCTCGCCCAGCTCGGCCGACTCGACGACAGATGTGTTGCAGAACGTGCACCGTCCCGCCGACCTGGCCCAAACAAGAACCCTATTCAGCTCCGTGATCTTCGGTCGCACGATCTTGGTTCGTGACTGCTTCGGCTGCCGTGGCAACTCGCTCACCCGATTCCTGTCGTAGCCGTCAGTTACGGTCTCACCGGCGCCGCCGAAACGGATCACTGTCCCTTGGCGGCCACCAGACCGAGATCCACTATCACGCACTGGAGGACCACCATGAACATGAGCCGCGATGATCGGCTTGCCCGAGTGCTCGGCGCCGGCATCGAATCGTTTGACATCCCCGAAGAGCAATACCTGATTGCTGAAGCCACATACAAGGTGGCGTGCACCTTCCTCCGCGACTACTGGGCCGACAACGAAGCCGGCGGTGCCCTCTACCCGCAGGGGTCGATGAGGCTGGGCACCGTTACCGCGCTCATCCACCGACGCGACGAGTACGACCTCGACATGGTGTGCAGGCACGACCTCGACAAGACCGAGACCTCGCGCGACGACCTGAAAGCAGACGTCGGGGAAGCGCTGAAGCACTTCGCCAAGGAGCACCCAGAGCTGGGACTCACGCTGGACGACGAGGGCCGCCGGTGCTGGACCTTCCAACACGACACCCTGCCGTTCCACATGGACATCCTGCCAGCCATCCCGAACCTCGAAGCCGGGCCGAACGGCATCCTGGTGACGGACACGCAGGCTTCCAGGTGGCACCATTCAGCCCCGATCGACTATGCGGACTGGTTCCTCGACGTCCAGTACGACGAGTGGAGAGCCGGCGCCGTCAGGGTCGCGGAGAACAGACAGATGGACGTCGAAGCCCTGCCGAGGCGCTTCTTCAAGACGACGCTTCAGCGCACCGTCCAAGCACTCAAGCGGCACCGCGACATCTTCTTCACCGATGACCTTGGTAACCGACCTTCCTCGATCATCATCACCACCCTCGCCGCCCAGTCGTATGAGCCCCGAGGCGGCCTGTTCGACGTGCTCCACCACGTCGTTGAGCAGATGCCGACACACGTCGATTACAAGCTCGGCAGATACGTCATCGCCAACCCAGTTGAGTCCGGCGAGAACTTCGCCGACCGGTGGATTGGCCACCCGGCCCGCCCTCGACGCTTCTTCGAATGGCTCGAGGCGGCCCTGCGCGACTTTACGGCGATCGCCGAGGCTCATCACACCGACGACATGCTCGCCCGAACCGCGCACGCTCTCGGCTCGAGACCTGCCGCTGCGGCGCATGACGCTCTTAATGCCGACCCAGGTGTGACCCGCCGGCTCGTCGTCGCGGCGCCTGTCCCGGCGGGAAACGAACGCTTCGCATGATCGGCCAATGGGCGAAGGACCTCACCGACGAGCGTGACAACTTCCGCCGCGACCTCGCTGCCGCCGGCATTAATGGTGACACCGAGACACAGCGCGGTCCGCTGCGGTGGCAGCCCTGCGGCGGGCAGGAAGCGACAGCCACCGTGGAGGTCACGCTGACCGCGGCTTTTCCCTTTAGCCCTCCGCAGATTCGCATCCTCGACGCCGGGGTGCCGCTGCAGATGACCTTTCACCGCGACGCCGACGGTTCCCTCTGCCTGTGGCCGACAAGCGTGCCCTTCGACAACGCGCCCTGGCGTGACCCAGGTCAGCTACTGCGCAAAGTCGCTGCGTGGCTGCGGCAGACCGACGCTGGCTGGCCTGGCGACGAGGATTGTGACCTGGAGAGGTACCTCCCCAGCGACCCCCGTCTCGTGCTGTACGACCGCGACAGGCTCGCCAACGTCAAGGGCTGCGTACGAACCCATGCCAGCGACAGCGGCCACCGCGTGGAGATCACCGACGAGCCGCAGCAACCACCAAAGCACCCCGGTCGCCCCGATCGACGCAGAACGCACGGCCGAAGCACCGGAAACATCAAGATAGGCCGGAAGCACCGTGCTCTCGCCTGGATCGCCGACGTCGGCCATCTGGATCGGCCGGTGCAGGATGCGTCCTCACTGTGTGAGGTCCTCGGCGCAGACGCTCAGCATTTCACATGGCTCGTGTCCATCGGCGTCCTTCAGTTCGTTGTTCTGCGCTACAGAAGGCATACCGCCAACGGCGTCCTGGCGCTTGCTGTCAGTCCAGCACTGTCCGAGAGGCCACCCATCGAGGTACGTGCGTGTGAGGCGGCTGACACGAGTGTGGCGACCCGTATGCTGCGAGCTGGCTGGGCGGCATCCGACTTGGCTGACCGGCACGTCGCGGTCGTCGGTGCCGGTGCCGTCGGCTCGTTCGTCGCTGACCTGCTGTTTCGGCATGGTATCCGGCACCTGACGCTTCTCGATCCACAACTACTACGACCAGGGAACCTGGTACGCCACCTGGCAGGAGAAGGCCTTGTCGGCTTCCCGAAAGTCGTCGCAGTGAAGGCTCGCCTTTCCGCCCTGGGCTTCGACACGAGCGGGGTCGAGGGCACCTTCGACAGGCTGACGACTCCTCAGCAGGCGGTAAAGCTGCTCCGCGAACATCATCTGGTCGTAGACGCAACGGCAGACGCACGCGCGACGGCACTGCTCACCTGGGCAAGTAGTCAGATTCCCACACCGGTTGTGTCCGTCTGCATTCAGCGGCAGGGGGCCGTCGCTCGGGTTGACCGCTTTCCCCTCCGCGGCGCGGAACGCCACCACGAACCTTTGGCGCCCGGTTCCAAGACCGACGCCACACCGGAATACGGCTGCGACGAGCCGGTGTCCTCAACGCCGCCAGGCGCGGTGGTGGCCGCAGCCGCACTGGCCTGCCGGGTCGCTATCGACGAGCTCACCTACAACTGCAAAATGCCCGCCACACTGATCGAGGCTTACGAGCCCCCACCACGCAGCTCTCATCCGCCCAGGTGAGCGTGCTTGTTCGCGGACGCCGGAGCCGCGTACGTCAGCAACGGGGGCAAGTACCCGGATGCGCCGGACTCGATCCAAGCTTGGCCCCGGGGAGGGCGGCAAGACGCCGCCCAGCGGCGTTTCCAGACGCAGCTCTGCACTGGCCTGCCGACCCGTGGTAGGGGGCTTTCACCAACCGTGACCGTGCCGCCGGTGCTGACGCCGGTGCCCGAACACCAATTGCAGCTTGGGCGGCGGTGATCGTGGCTGCTCCGTGGCTGCTCGGACGTCGAGGAACTGACGCGGACGAACCCCTACCAGGCGGACCAGACCCTCGGCGCGGGCAGCCGCCTCCGCGACGGCGCCCCGCGGTAGTCATGGAAAGTCTGGCGTCACCGTCGGCGCATGATCGCGTAGACCATCCTGCTGCTCGCGAATTCGGAGACAGTGATCAGTTCCCAGCCGAACTGTTCCAGCACCTCCGCGGCGATGATGGCCTGCGTGACCTGGTCACCGCCCACGCCACGATGCGACAGGACGGTGAGAAGCCGGTACGGGTAGACGCGGAGGTCGACACTGCCGCCGAGGACCGCGTCGGCGGTGACCGTTCGCGTGCGGGCTATCTGCTCCGGTGTCTCACGGGCGGCCATACGTGAACCCTAGTCGTCGCTTGCGCGGACAGTCGTGTCCGGTGACAGCGGGTATGTTCGGGTCGTGTCTACCTCGGTCCGTCTCCCGGCCGCCACTGCTGCCTTCCTGCTCGCCGTAGCGATGGCCGGCTGTGACAACGCCGATGACGCTCCGATCGCGGCGCCTACCCCGCCATCTGCCTCGGCTGCCGGCGTGACAGCCAGGCCGACGGCACCTGACGATCCGGCATACACCGCGGACGGGCTGGACCTGTGCGCGAGGACGGATGTGAAGGTCGTGGCGGACCTGGCGTCCGAGGTGACGCGCGAAGATCCGCAGCCGCCGGTGGCTCGGCCCGGTGCCGCCTGCCTGTTCGAGATGCGCACCAAGGCTGGCTATCAGGCGAATCTTCGGGTTGAGGCGTCGACGCTTGCGACGGCCGAGGAGGCGCGGCAGTTGTATCGCGGGACGCGGCGGGCTACGGGGATGACGCCCGCCGGAGCGGTGCCGGGCGTGGGGGAGGAGGCGGAGGCTTTCACTAAGCGGTCATCACCGGGGTTCAGGTACGCCGAGTACATGGTGCACGCGCGTACCGGCAACCTGGTGGTAAAGGTGTGGCTCGCCGTCGGCGGCGAATCGTACGTTGCGAACTCGGTGTTGGCGGAGAAGTCGTTGGCGATTCTGCGGGCCACGCAAGCGGCGGTGCCGACGGCCTGAGCGGCCTTGACTCGTCGCTCCGGAACCCTGCCTTTCCGATTGGCGTGAATGCCCACGCCTGCCGGGTAGCGCATGCTATGGCCTCTGGAGAGGGACGTGTCGTGCTGGGTCAGTCTCGTACGGCTTGCGGCCACTGGCTTCCGGGTAGTTTCGAGTAGTCACCGACCTGGGTGGCAATGTCCCGGATGTTGCCGAGGGCGTCCATGAAGCGCTGCCCGACGGTCAGCAGGGTGTTGAGGCCGGCGGTGACGAGGTCACCGACCGATTTGGCGAGGGTGGAGATGGCCCAGGGGATGTCGATGACGGTGCTGGCCTCGGTGGCGGCCTGCGCCAGCTTGCCAGCGAGTCCGGTGACGATCTTGGCCAGCTCGACGGCGTAGTCGACGTTCGAGCGGGCGATCTTGAACAGCCATTGGCTGATGAATTCGGCCTTCAGCACCGACTCGTCGATCGCGGCTTTCTGCTTGGTGGCCTTGGCGTTGTAGGCGATCGCCGCGTCACCGCTCCACTTGGCGATGTTGTCGCTGCGTGGCTCGGTGGCGGTGAACGACAACTCGGAGACGGGAGTCTTGACGTCGTTGACCCACCGGAAGCTGACGTTGATCAGCGACAGCACCGGCACCTGGCGTTCCAGCGCGTGGTCGACCTGGTCGAGCACCATGGTCATGGCGCGGCGCGTGGCGTCGAGGTTCTGCTTGATCCACCACAGCCCTGCGGGTCCGAGGAGCCACCTGTGCTCGTTGACGCGTTCCACGATGTCGTTGAAGGAGCCAACGGCTCGGTCGATGCCAGAGCGGATCTGGTCGAACGCCTTGTTGAACGGCTCGCCGTACTCAAGGTCGCTGCTTGCGGGCTGCACCTGCACTGCCTTCCATCGTCATGCGCGGTAGATCTTGTCGAGGTCCAGGGAGATGACCTCGTCGGCCCGGTCGTACTCGTCAGCGATGCGCCGCAGCGCCGCGCCGATCTGATCGAACTCCGTGACGGCGCCGTTGAGGATCCGCACCATGAACGTGTGGAAGTCCCGGTAGGAGACGGCGTGCAGGACCACGCTCGCGTCGCCGATGAAGAAGGCGGACGGCTCAAGATGCAGCTGTTCGGCGGCTGTCTTGACCTTCGCGATGCTGTCGGACATCGCCAGCCACTTCTTGCCCTCGTCGCGCAGCGCATCGGTGATCACTGCCAGGTCTTTCATCGCCGCGCCTGCCTCTCGCTGGTGTGGGCGAGTTCGTAGGTCCGGAAGAGTGATCGGGTCTCGAAACGGAGTTGTTGGGTGTCCATCCGGGCGACGCGCCCCGCATCCGCGGTGATCGCCGTGATGCCTGGGCCGCGCAGGTGAAGCGTTAGGCAGCCGTGTGGACTGGAGATCGTCCGTTGCTCGGGTTGCTCCGGTGCGTGGGTTAGCCGGGCGAGTTCGGCGTCGTTGTGATGCAGGGCGCCCCAGGTGCGCTGCAGCCAGAGGTCGTCGTCGAGTTCGGGTTCCGTGCTGGTGGCCGGCGGCTGTGCTGGTCGTGCTGGGGCGGGCTGGTCTCGCTGCAACTCCTCAAGCGCGGTGGCTTCGAGATGGCTTCTCAGCGCGCCGGTGTATGCCTCGTAGACGGCATCCCCGATACGGGTCACGCCGGCCTGGCGTCGCCAGTCGCGGCTGATCGTCACATCGTCCACCTGTCCGGCTCTGGTGAGGAGCAGGCTCACGGACGCGGTGCGGTCCTGGCCGGAGTGAAGCCTCGGCGCGGACCGGGAAGCGAACTCGTCGACAGCGTGTGCGGCGTTCGTGCGCAGCGTGTCGTCGTCGCCGAGGAAGTCGAGGTTCGCCAAGGACAGCCGATCATTGGCTCTGTCTCCGAACATCAGTCCCAGCCCCCGCGAGATGCCAACGCATACAGTGATTTGCTCGTTACGGCGCAGGGGACACCGTACGGGAAACGCGAGAGCCTATGGGGGAGGGTTGCTCGGCTGATTCTGCGGCAGTTGTCGGCTCCGCCTGAAAAAGTTAGCTGGCGTTGACAGCAGTCTGCTCTGGAGGCCAGAGGATCCGCCGCACATGGAGGTTCTGCTGATCGCAGAGCGGCAGCGGCTACCCCGGGCAGAAGGGGGGGACCGCCAACATCTACCACCGCGATGAACTAGCGGCATGGGCAGCGGGCAGCGTCAGGTAGCGACGAGACGGGCGGGAACGGCGAACATCACCGTCCCCGCCCAGGTGATACCTAGGACCAGAACACACCACAGCCCTGTGTTGACTCGCTCCGGTCCGTCAGGCAGTCTCGCCCATTACTCGCGCCGTATCAGGTTGTCAGTTCCAACGCGATACAGAGCGATGAGGAGGCCGACGCTCGCAACTGTCCAGGCCCGAGCGGCGGCTTGACACCCCGGAAGGGGCACACCTGGCCTATTGAGCCAGGTGTGCCCGCCCCCGGCGCTCCCGGTCAGGACGTTGGCCAACATCAGCATCCAAAAGAGGAGCTTCAGCAGGGTCGCTGCGCCCTCGCCCGCACGCTGCCACCGGCTCATGCCCGCAGTCGGACCGTGGCTTGAAGGCCTTGCCCTGTGCTTCGCCACTAACCACCCCCTTCGGTCTGCGGGACCATCGCAGTCCCGCCGCAACGCCGCTCGACACCCTGGTCCTTGCGGCCCTTGCCGGCGGCCAACCTAGTGGCTTTGGAGATGCGCCACCACCAACTCGGGGCGGTAGGTCCAGCAAATGCTCGACGTCGGAACCGGGCCTCCGCATCTCGTCACCGGGGCACCGCCGAGACGAAGCCTTATGGCCCACAACCGCCGAGAGACGGTCCCAGACGCCCCAGCGGGACCAACTCTTACCTGACCCGCCCCTCGGCCAAGGTCCGGCCGTCTCTGCCGTACCGGGCGCTGAGCGTCGCCGTGTGTGTGCTGTTGCTGGCTCAGTTGGGATTGGCGGTGTCGATCGGTGTCCGGCCGCACGGGATGTGCCCTGGCTGTGGATCGCGTTGATCGCGCTCGCGTCCGTGCTGGCCTGCGGAGTCGCTGCGGCCCGCAGATCCCTTTGACCGCTTACACAAGGAGTGGCGTGAGGCGGGGATGGAACTTGGGCGAGGACGCCGTCACAGACCGGTCTGCCGCCTTATGTTTGCGGCGGTGTTTCGCGCAGGCGTGGAGGGGCCCTTGCTGGGCCAGGTGATCGCGATGGTGGTGTGCGGGCGGGGGATCAGTAGCCGCAGGTGGTTGGTGGGGCTGGGTGCGGTGCCGGTGGGGTAGACGGCGATGTGTGGGCCGGGTTGGTGTCGGTGGTGGCGGTTCCAGGCGGCGATGAGGTCGAGGATGTGGCCGGTGAGTGTGGTGGCGTGGGGTCCGTAGCCGTGGGCGCCGAACTGCCAGGTGGTGTTGTCGAGTTGGCGGGTGGCGAGGTAGGCGATGCTGTCGGCGGTGAGCAGGGCCGGGCAGGCCACCCAGTTCTGCGGTGCCAGGTCGGCGGCGCGTTGCCGATCGACGGCGAGTAGACCGTGAGGGTGGGGTTGGCTGGCCAGCCATAGTTGCAGGGTGTCGAAGGGGGTCGCCGGTGGGGTGGTGACCGGTGACCAGGTGTCGTGCCGAGGTCCGTTGAGGGCGGCGGGCAGCGCGCGGAGATCCAGGGCCTCGGTGACAGGGTCGTCGATGAATACGGTGACGTCGTCGCCGCGTAGGTGGTGTGGTGTGACGGGGTTGGCGCCGGCGCCTTGTATCGGGACGAAGCCGCAGACGAGGGCATTGGTGGCGACGAGGTGTCCGCTGTCGCGGACGAGGGTGAGGCAGCGGGTGTGGCCTCGCATCCGAAGTGGGGCGACGAGGACGCCGTCGGGGGTGAGCTGGTCGGTCCAGGCGGGTGGGATGTCGCTGGTCTCGACGGTGACGATGATGGCGTCGTACGGGGCGGCCGCCGCCCATCCTTCGTCCGCGTCGGCGTGCACCGCCGCAACGTGCGGGTAGCCGGCGGTGTCGAGGGCGGTGCGGGCGTGGGCGATGACGGCGGGGTCGATGTCGATGCTGGTGACCGTGCCGTATGGGCCGACGACCTCGGCGATGAGCGCGGCGTTGTAGCCGCCGGATCCGACCTCCAGCACCCGTGCGCCGGGCTGAAGGTGGGCGGCGTGCAGCATGGCGGCTTGAAGCCACGGCGCGGAGATCGAACTGGTCGCCTTGCCGTCCGGGCCGCGTCGGGTGACCACCACGTCGTCGGCGTACGCGGCCTCGACACTGACTCCCGAGGGCGTGAACAGGTGCCGCGGGACCCGTCTGAATGCCGCTTCCACGGCCGGTGAGGTGATCGCACCGTCGGCGAGCAACGTGTCGACCAGTCGAGCGCGAGCCATCTTCGTGAGCTCGGTGTCGAGCGGATCGGCCATTGTTGGCTCCCTGCGGTTCGGGCGCTCAGCGCGCGAGTTCATCCCTGACCTGGTCGGGCCGAGATCCTGGGGCGTGGGGTGATCTTGTGCAGCCTGCCGGTTGTCAAGACTGCCGGGCCCTCGGCCGTGGCTCACGGCCTTGAGCTACGCCCCCGTGGGCCCGGTGGATCGCCCACTCGCCGGTCCATCGGGCGAGGTCGTGCACCCAGCGCTCGGTGTTGTGTCGGGCCTTGGTCGCCCACTTCGCGGCGTTGGCCGAGGCGAAATGGTTGAGCACGTCAGCGCTTGTGGCGGTCCAGGCTGGGAATTGCCCGAGCCAGTCTTCGGCTTGGTCGGCGGTGTGGCCGCTGCCGATCAGCCATTGGACGAGTAGCGCGAGTTCGACCCAGGCAGCTGCTTTGGTGGCCCATGCCCAGTCGACGATGCGTAGGCCGTGCGGGGTGATGATCAGGTTGGTCGGGTTGAGGTCGGAGTGCACGAGTGTCCCGCCGTCCATCGCCGGGTGCGCGAACCCGAGCCGGCCGGCCGGGGTGAACCACCGATCGCCCGGCGCCGGCGTCTGCTGGAGGTCTTTCAGGGCGGCGGTGAGCAGGTCGAGATCCGGGCTGCCGGGGGACAGGTCGGGGTGGGGGCCGGCGAGATGCTCGGTCCCCACCACCAGCCAGCCATCGGCCTCGAAGTGCCACCGCAGCGCCGGCGGGTACCGGTCGACGGCTTGGGTGACGGCCAGCTCGTAGCGCAGCGACTGGACGGCCCATTCGCCGAAGGCTGCTTTGACGAAGACCGGTCCGGACGGGCCGGTGACGGTCGAGGCGATCTGTGCGTGGTTGCCGTCGGGTGCCGGGGATGCCTCGAACGCTCCACCGACCTGTTCGGTGATCCTGGTGATCACGCTGCGGGGCAGGGCCGTCCAGTCGCTGCGCATCAGGTTCTTCTGTTACCGGCCGGGCTGCGGCGGGTTCGGCGGACAGCAGGACTCGGCCTCACCGCCCCAGAATTCCATGTCGATCTGGTAGCCGGTGTCGTGCAACGCCGCGAGGGTGTAGGTGATCGCGGTGCCGTCTCGCATGGCTTCGGTCAGGATCGGGCGGTGGTGCACGTAGTGGCCGGCGATCTGGTGGCAGGCGGCGGTGTAGGGCTCGCTGATCTGCAGGAGGGCGTGCCAGACGGCGTCGACCGGTCGGGTGGGCACGACCCGGTAGGACTCGCCGGTCGGCAGGAGCATCCCGAAGTCGGGCTTGCCGGCCTGGTCGGCGTGGGCCTTCAGGAAGACCAGGAATTGCCCGACCGCACGCTCGGCGTAGGTGTGGCTCACCTCCTGCCGGGCGGCGAAGTAGCGGGTCAGCTTGTCGAACACCTCGCCCGACACGAGCGTGCGCGGGTCCTGTGCGACGGTCGTGACGGGTCTGTCTGCGGTGATGCTCAAGATTCCTCCTTGATCGCGAACGGGGATGAGCGCGTATCAGGCCGCCGTCGGGGCGGTGATGCGAGCGTTTGTCGTGCGGTGATGTAGAGGGGACGTCTCGGCCAGGCCGTCGCGGAGGTCCCCTCACCAGCGGCAGGCTGCGGTGCTTGCTCACCGCTGCTTGAGGATCGATCTTCGGAATGGGCCCCAGGCCACGAAGCGGTCGAACATCTCCTGCGGGCTCGGTCCGTCGTGTGGGTTGAGGTGGAACAGGTCGCGCATCGCCTCGAACATCAGCCCGCTGAGGTAGATCGAGAGCGCGGGGAGCGCCGATTCGTACTCCACTTTCAACAGCAGCCGGGCCTGCGGGCATGGCCACGGCTGACCGCATGCCCGGCATGCCCACGTCGGCCGCAGCGGGGTGTGCGGAGGTGTCGTTTCGGTTCTGTAGCGCGGCCGATCTGGCGTGGGGCCGGCGTCCGGCGTCTGCAGGTGCGACGACATCACCGACGGCTCCCAGGTGCTCGCACCTGCCATTCCTGGCGGGGTTGCTCGCTCGGGCCCGTTCGACGGCCAGAGCCGGCCCACGCTCGTAGATCCATGAGGAAGTACCTCTTTCCTTCGCCGTTGTCGGTAGGCGGTGGCGATGATTCGGTGGCCTGGTGCTGCCGTGGCTACGCGTCGCAGCTTGGGCGACCCCTGCTGCTGATCGCGCCTGCGACGGTGGAGGTTGGTGGCCGGCCGGTCAGGGTCCGACGGGGCCGCCGGCGTGGGTGGTGTGGCCGCGTTCGAGGATGAGGACGTACGAGAACAGGCCCGCCCGGCGGCCGGTCAGCCGTTCGTGCGCGGCGAGGACCTCGCCGATTTGCGGGTCGACCAGGAGCTGCGAGGTGGATCCGTCGGCGGTGACGGTGAACGTCAGGCCGGTGCAGCCGACGAGGTCGGTGCTTTGGCCGCGGTAGGTGATGCCGGGGATGTCGGCGATGACACGCAGGCTCGTCGCCCGCAGGTCCTGGTTGAGGTACTGGCTGCTCACGAGCGCGACGACACCGCTGATGAGCACCCGCGAATAGGCGAGGTCGGTGGCCAGTTCTCCGGGCGCTACCGCCCCGGCCAGCACGTCCGCGTCTTCCAGGAGTGCGTCGGGCAGGTATGGGTGCAAGCCGCCGGGCAGGTGCTCGTTCGTTTTCTTCGGTGCCTCGCCGGGTGTGGTGTCGATGGGGTCGGCGAGGGCGGTGAGCCGCTGCCACGGGGTCAATCCTGGCCCGGTGGCGCTGGGGTGCGTGGTGGCGGATCGGCTGCCGGCGACCGTGGGCGCGGTCGACGCGGGCCTCGGATGGCCGGGGGAGCTGGCGAAGCAGTCGGCGAGCAGGACGCTGCCGACCAGGTTCACCGCCAGGCGGGTGGGGACCGTCGAGGGGAGCATCACGGTGTCGGGGGTTCCTTCCTCGTGGTTAGCGGTAGGTGGCGGTGGCGAGGTCGCCGATGGCGGCGTCGACGGCGGTAGTGATGTCGCGGACGGGCCGGTGGTGTTGCTCGGCGATGGCGCGCAGCTGGGCGGCGACGGTGGTGGTGTCGTCGTGGAGATAGAGGTGACCGGTGAGGTTGAGGGCGACGACGAGTCCGGCGAGGGCGGCGGTGTGGTTGTCGGGTTGCTCGCGCCCGTCGGCGAGGTAGCGCAGGCGAGCGCGCGCGATGACGGGCCACCGCTGGTGGGTGGGCAGGTAGGTGTCGGCGCGGATCAGTCCGCCGAGTCGGCGGTGGCTGGTGTGGCGGAGGATCCCTGCGGCGTGCAGGCCGGCGCGGGTGCGTTCGTAGAGGTCGTCGGCGAACCCGCGCAGCCAGTGGCGCAGCGGTGGGGCGGGCCGGGTGTGGCGCAGGCTGGTGAGGGCGGCATCGGTAATGAGGTCGCCGACGGGCCGGTCGATGTGCAACCGAACCCGCTGCTCCCCAACCTGGCCGTGGCCGTCGAGGGTGGTGCGGCCGGTGAGGACGAGGTCGATGAGGACGGCGCCGGCGAGACCGAGGGCCAGGGCTTGGCGGTGGATGTGGGGTTGGCCGGTGTCGTCGTTGTGGGCCAGCAGGTACAGCTCGTCGCGCAGCGGCAGCCCGGGCACCGAAGCGGTCATCGCTGCCCCTGGATGAGGTCACGGAGCCGGGCGTGGGCGTCTGCGTAGGCGGGCTGCGGCTGGGGGAGGTGGGCCTTGTCGATGGCGGCGAGGACCGTGTAGTTGGGGTCGCAGACGTTGCCGATCGGCGCCCGGCCGGCTTGGGAGATGAGCTGGTAGGCGTCGAGGGTGTCCAGACGGCACAGGTCGGCGGTCCAGGTGGTGAGGTCCTGGTGGGCGATGCGGTAGGCGTCCTCGAGTGGTCGGGCGCAGCCGACGGACATGATCGCGGTGTCTGTTTCCAGCCGCGGCCACGCGGTGGGACGGCCGCCCTTGATGACCTCGACGGCGAGGGTGGTGACGGTGGCGATCTCCACCGCGACCCCGCACGCTTCACCCTCGCCTTGGCGGGCGTGTCCGTCACCGAGGGCGAGGAGCGCGCCGTGGACGTTGACGCCGAGGTAGAGGGTGGTGCCGGCGCGCAGTTCGGGTGTGTCGAGGTTCCCGCCGTAGTAGTCCGGGACGATCGTGGCGCGCGTTTCCATCGCGGCGGGGGCGACGCCGATCGTGCCGATCATCGGATCCAGCGGCAGCTCAACGCTGTTGTCGCTGGTGGTGGCGCAGTACCGCACGGTTCCGGCGGTGGGGTCGATGTGGTAGACCCACACGCGCTCGTCGAGGGGTGGTTGGAGGGTCGCGGTGTGCGGGGTCGAGGTCAGCGCCCCGAAGTACGGGAACGTCGCGGACACACCCCAGTCCCGAGCCGGAACGATCGAGGCGATGTGGACGGCGAGGGTGTCGCCGGGTTCGGCGTCCTCGACGAAGAACGGCCCCGACACCGGATTCAGATACGGCATCGCGCACACCTGCGACGGCAGATCCGCCGGACCGCGCACCCGGCCGCCGAAGCAGTCCTCGGTGTGCACGGTGAACACGTCACCGGAGCGCACATGCGCCACAGGGATCCGCCCGCCGAAGGTGTAGGCCAACTCGTCACGCGCCGGCCGATACGTGAAGTGACTTCCGGAAGACATCGTGGTCACACCCGCTCCAGGTCACGAGCGGACCGCTGCACTGGCGCCAGGCCGGACAGCGACGGGCGGCGGCCGGACAGGTAGAGACCGGCGAGCACGACCATGCCGAGAGCGAGCCAGGCCAGGCCGAGGCGCTGCGCGGCGATGTTCGCGTTCACCACCACATAGGCCAAGATCGCGAACCCGATCCCCGGCATGACCAGGTGCGCCCACCAGTTGCCGCTGCGCCGCCGGATGAGGTGGTGCACGACGACGGAGACGTGCAGGACCAGGAACGCGACCATCGCCCCGAAGTTGATCAGCGACGACAGCAGGGTGATCCCGTCAGCGCGGGTGGCCATGTACAGGCCCAGGGCGAGGGACACGGCGCCGGTGAGCAGGGTCGCGTTGATCGGCACGTTCCGGCGTACCGACACCTTCGCCAAGAAGCTCGGGAGCTGCCGGTCGCGGGCCATCGCGTACAACAGCCGGGACGTCGCGACCTGCGCGACCATCGAATTCGGCAGACCCCATGCGATCGCCGTCGCCACCGCGCACAGCGTCGCCAGCCAGCCACCGCCAGCCACCGCGGCCGCGCCGTAGAAGGCAGTGCCGTTCGGATCACCCTGCGCTAGAAGCACGCCCGGGTCGGGGACGAGCATCGCGGCCAGCCACGTCTGCGCGATGAACAACACCCCCGCCAGGACGAGGACAGTGGCCATCGCCCGGCCGATCTGCCGAGAACCGCCCTTGGCCTCCTCGGCCAGCATGCTGATGCCGTCGAAACCCAGGAAACTGAGTACAGCGATCGACACCGCCCCCGCCACCACCGACCAGGTGAACGTGTCGGCGTCGTAGAACGCGTCCCAGCTGAACCGGCCCCTACCCGAGGCGAGAGCCCAGCAGGCGACGCCCAGGAAGACCGCCAGGACGATCAGCTCGCCGACGAGCATCACCCGAGTCACCATCGCGGTCATGCGGATGCCGACCGAGTTGACGACCGTGTTCACCGCGACGAACCCCAGCAGCCACAACCACACCGGCACCGCCGGCACGGTGGCATGCATCGCCACCGACGCCACCAGATACAGCAAGCCCGGCACGAGAACGTAGTCGAGCAGGATCACCCAACCGGCCAGAAAACCGACCGGCGCGCTGATGCCCCGGCCGGCGTAGTTGTAGACGCTTCCCGACATCGGGAACGCCTTCACCATCTGCGCGTACGAGAACGCGGTGAACACCAACGCCACCACACCGACCGCGTACGCCAGGGCCACCATCCCGCCGGAGCCGGCGTACACGCTGCCGAAAATCGCCATCGGCGCGATCGGCACCATATACACCAAGCCATACGCGACCAGGTCCCGGAATCGAAGGCGGCGCGCCAACTCCTGTGTGTAGCCGTAACGCTTCAGCTCATCATGATCCGGCATCCGGGATCCCCCTCAGATTTCGTCAATCAATCATCGGTACCTGTGCCGCCGGGAACGCAGTCCGTGATGGGTTCGGTGGTAAGGCGTTCAGGACCGAAACGCGGAATGCGCCATCGGCGACGAGAGTGACTGAAGGCGAATACGCTCGAGGTCGGCAAGGCTCATCGTCAACGTCTGACAATTCCTTGACAAGACGCCCCTTCATTGGCGGTCGGGGTTGAGGATCACGCACTCGTGCTGGCGCACACCATCTCGTTGTCGATCGGCTTCCTCAACGCGGTACTTGGCTGCAAGCTCATAGTCAGCCTCGGCCAGCTCTAGGTCACGGACGCGGAATCGCAGGTCACGCGAGTTCGGACCACCTGCGAGTGTGATGTTGGAACTTTGTCGGAGATTGTTGGAAGAAGCCGCTGGTTGGCCTACGCATCGCGATCCTGCACTACAGTGCTCCCAGGCCACCGCGTCTCGCCCCTGCGCGAGCGTCCGTACTAGTCGGGAGCTGCTGATGCCGAGCGTGCCACCGCAAGACGTGGCCAATGTCTGGAGCGCCCTTGGTCAGATGCTTGCGCGCAGCCGCAAGGCCGCTGGTTACACGCAAGAGACGTTTGCGCCACTGGTGAGGTATGGGCGAAGCACGATCGCCAACGTGGAGACCGGCCGTCAGCGCGTAGGGCGTGACTTCTGGACCCGGAGCGACGAACTGCTGGGAACCGACGGCAGGCTGTCCCGGGAATACGATCGCATCCGACTCGCCAGCACCAAGCGCGTGCGAAACGGCGTGGCTGCCATTCAGGAATTCCAGGCGGCTGGGGCGCCGTCGTACTCCTCGAAAGCCGGGGAAATGCTCGCGCGCACGTCCGGAACCGACTACCTGATGGGCGAGTGGAACAGCTTCTCCACGCTCACCAGCATGCTGGCCCAGCAGCGCCAGGCCGTGTCGCCCGACGCGCTACTCGGTCTGATCGAGGCCCACCGTGATTGCCTGTCCACGCTATACCGCAAGGCCGGCCATGCGCCCATTCGTACTGACATCGGAGCGATGCTCGCCGAAGCCTCGATCGTCGCTAGCCGGTTGTGGAGCGCACAGGGCAACCGAACCCTCGCGCTTGCTCACTGTGCCTACGCTCGCCAGCTCGGCGACAGGCTGGGTAACCACAGGGTCAGCGCGACCGCACGCATCTTCGAGAGCAACCTTCACTCGGAAGCCGCCACACTGATCGAAGCAGACGGTGACATTATGATTGGCCTGCGACTACTCGACGAGGCCGCCCGCGCGTCCACCGACCTCAGTTCCGCCGCACGAGCTCGATTAGCTGCCGAACAGGCCCAAGCCTTCGCCGCCCTGCGACTTCCACGCGAGGCCACGGCGGCTTTGAAGCGGGCAGAAGAAGCGGTCAACGATCTGTCTCCTGTTGACTGTGTCGGTCTCTACAGCGACTGGAGCGGCGCCCGCCTCCACGTCTATGCGGGCACATGCCATCTCCTCCTTGGCCAGCCCCGCCAGGCCGTGACCGTGCTCGAAAGCGCAGTACAGATGCTGGAACACGACCACGCCAACGTCAACGTCGCCTTGGCAGCAGCCGTAGACCTCGCCAGCGCCTACGCCGAGGCCGGCGAACTTGAACAGTCCTGCACCCTGCTTGGCCACACCTACGACCAGCTAAAAGCAGGCGGAAACCATCGAGGCATCGCTCGAGCCCAACGAGCCCGACAGCGGTTGGCACGATGGCGTGACGAGCCAGTTGTCCTCGAACTCGAGGAGCAGATGGCCGCCTAACAAGCAGCTGACGACCCGCCCGCACTCAACAGCGAACTGACGGCGGCCACCACTGTCATCGGGTCAAGATTCTCTAGTACCACGTCAGGCTCGTAGGAGACCAGCTCTTGACGCCTAAGCCGGTGAGCGACCACAGCGACACGAAAGCCGGCGTGACGTGCGCAAGCGATGTCGTTAGGCGCATCCCCGATGACGATCACTTGAGCAGGATCGAGCGGAGCACCGTAGATCGCGGAATAGCGCTGCGTTACGACCGCCGGAAGCTGAAAGCGATCGCGAGCGTCCGATCCGAACCCGCCGATGCGAAGATCAAGAAACTCATCCAAGCCCGCCACGTGCAGCTTCACGTCGGCGGCCGAACGCAGATTCCCGGTCAGCACGGTCTGGATGAAGCCACGCTCGTGCAGCTCCGCGATGCTCGCCACGGCGCCTGGATACGGCGGCTGAACCTCAGCCAACTCCTGCCGACCCTCTTGCATGACCGCGGCAATGGCCTGACGAAAGGCGGGTATGCCCGCCTCCGCAGCTGACGGGTCCACGCCCGACGCGATCGCCGTGTCCACGGCGATCGACTCGTCCGTATACCCATGCACCTTCTTGTCAGGGAAGACAACCTCGGACTCCGCGATGCCGTACGCACGAGCGATCGCGCGCGTCAGCCAGCGCAAATCAGCGGGTATGAGCGTCCCGTCAACGTCCCAGATGACCAAGCCGACGCTGCTGTGGTTCATCGAAGTATCGTCGCACGGCTCCGGCAGCTGCCCCTGTCGAGCATTCCGGGGGCACGCGGCCAGCCGGTGGAGCAGTGTCGGCAGGAATGCCCCGCTGGCCACGCCACCGACATCGCGGCAACAGGGGATGGGGCCGTCGTGTGTCAGGTGGCAGCCGGACTCGGCAGGGTTGGCAAGACCAACTCGCCGCCGGTCTGGCCCACCGGCCATGGGACCGTGGGACCCCGGTTGCCGGAGGGTCTCTACAAGATCCGGGGCGGTTCAGTCTACGACTGCCCGACGAGGAGATCCGCTCTCATCGACCAAGGAACCGCATGATGTCGTCGCGAAGCAGTCGGTCCGGGTCGCGAGGTCGAAGATCAGGATTGGAGAGCGGCGGGCAGGTCAGGAGCTTGGCCAGCACTGATGCCAGCCGCTTCCGTTCCCCTCGCAGGTTCAGCCACGCTGAGTCGGGAAGCCGCAGCACTGTGGAGAGCAGGTCGCCCGGGTAGTAGTCGCCTTCCGTCATGGGGTCGCGGAGCAGTACTTGTACCGCGAGAGGCAGCAGCGCCGGCACGCCGATCTCCTGCCCGAGCATGATGCGCAGGTCTTCGACCGTGAACTCAGCGAGCGGTTTGCGTCGCAGTTCGGTGCAACGTCTTACGAGAGACGTAGCGTCGGGAGCGGGATCCGGCCACGCGCTCCGTTCAAGCTGCTCGATCGTCGTCACGGCGGTCAGGGTAGTTCGCGCTCAAACGGTAGTAGCCAGACGGGCTGCGGCAGCGGCGACAGTCCGCATTCAGTCCGCAAGAGGTCGCCGGGTGGTGGGGGAGTGGTGAGAGATGCCGAGAGGTGCTTCCGCTGATAGACGGCCAGGTGTGAAGGTCGACGGGTCGCGCATCTTGATCTTGTAATCCACAGCTCAGCCAGCGTCAGCCCGCTGGTATCTACGGCTGCGTCGGGCATGGCGGGCAGACTGCCGGCATGAGTTACGACTTGGCGGTCTGGGAGGGTGAGCTGCCAGCCGACGACGGCGCTGCGGGTGAGGCCTACGACCAGCTCTACGCCCTGTACATGGAGGGTGAGGAACTTCCGCCGACCCCGCGTATCCGTGCCTACGTCCTGGCGCTGCTTGAGCGGTGGGTCGAGATGACTGATGACGAGCACGACGTGAGCCCGTGGTCTGCTGGTCCTCTGATGGACGAGGCATCGGGCCCTTTCGTCTACTTCACCATGAGGTACAGCATGTGCGAGGAGGTGTCGGCCGAGGCGGCTCGCATGGCGGCAAACCACGGGCTGGTCTGTTACGACCCGCAGTGGGAACGCCTTCGCCCGACCACCGACGAGTGAGGCGTCGCGTGTCCCTCGCGTGCCCGTTCGAGTGGCTGACGACGGTCAGCGGCGGTCAGCTTTGGACGTGGCGGCAAGGACGTCGGATCGTTGCTGATCGCCGTTTCGCCGCCATCTCGACAGGCGCGATCGGCTGTGGGCAGCGGGCAGGCGAGTTCGCCCGGGGCCGGTGGTGCGGACAGGGAACAGCAGCGATCAGGGTTCGCGGGAGCATTCCTCGCTCTTCACAGTGGTGACAATCGATGGACATGATGGGGCGAGATGGTCGCTGTCCACGACGGATGCCCGAGGAGGCCCTCATGCGACTCACCCGACGACTCACCACATCTGCGGTGGCACGGCGTGCCCTGACCGGGGCAGCGGCCGTGATGGTCGCCAGCGCTGGCCTGGTCGCCGTCGACGCCTCGGTCGCTTCGGCGACACCGCCCGGCATTCCGTCCAAGGCGAGCGCCCAGTCGCAGCTCAACGCTCTAACGGTGAAGAACGAGGGGTCGACGAGTGGGTACTCCCGGGATCTGTTCCCGCACTGGATCACCATCAGCGGGGCCTGCAACACCCGCGAGACGGTCCTCAAGCGCGACGGCACGTCCGTGGTCACCGACAGTAGCTGCGCGGCGACCTCGGGCCGCTGGTACAGCCCGTACGACGGCGCGACCTGGACCGCCGCCTCCGACGTCGACATCGATCACGTCGTGCCCCTGGCCGAGGCGTGGCGTTCAGGCGCCAGCGGTTGGACCACCAGCCGGCGGCAGAGCTTTGCCAACGACCTGACCCGCCCGCAGTTGATCGCCGTGACCGACAATGTGAACCAGTCCAAGGGTGACCAGGACCCGTCGACGTGGCAGCCGCCGTTGTCGTCGTACCGGTGCACCTACAGCAAGATGTGGATCACCGTGAAGTACAACTGGGGGTTGAGCCTGCAGTCGTCGGAGAAGTCCGCGCTGCAGAGCATGCTGAACACCTGCAGCTCCTAACTCCTCGCACCGCCTCAGGCCTGACCGCACAAGCACCGACGCACGGCAACGTCTGAGCCATTCGTCATCGGCTCCGCCCGCGCGCCCGCGGACGGCGGCGCCGACGCGCTGGAGGGCGGGTCGCCACACGGACCCGCCCTCCAGCGCCGAGGCGCAATCGGATGAGGCGCTGATCCCGCCGGCAGGGCGATCACCCGGTTGGGACGATGGCACCGTCACGGGCCCACACGGTGCTGCCGTCGGGCCAGACAACGGCAGGCTCGTCGACGCCGTGCAGCAGGCCGTCGCCGGTGACTCGCAGAACGGTGGGGCGCTGCATCATCACGGCCACCCCCGATAGGGGCCACCACGGCCCGGCCGCCAGTGCCACGTCACGGCATCCCTCCCACCCTGGGGTGGGTGCTGTACCGAGCACCTGCTGGTAGGTGTCGATCGCGGCGAGCACAAGCCAGTCGGGGTAGAGGTTCCAGGCCGGATCGAAGAACCAGTCGCGAGGATTCAGGCAGTAACGGATCACGGCGCGTCCCTCGTCGTCGCGCTTCACGATCGTTTGCTCGTCGCTCCAGAACCAGGCGAACTGCATGATGTAGCCGCCGGTGAGGGTGCGGTCGACCGCCGCCCAGACCGGACCCAGCACCTGCTCATACACCTGCCGTACCGCCTGCAGCACCGGTGTGAGCGCGGACCGCTCGCCCTCGGTGACCGGGTTGCAGAGGTACCGGTGCTCCATCAGGTTGTAGCGGGCCTCGAAGCCGTCGTAGCGCTGCTCGCCGTAGTAGCCGTGCCATTCCATGAAGTCGTGGAACTCGCCGAAGGCGGTGAACTGGTCGTGGTCGCTGGTCTGCTCCCAAATCGGGCCTCGTGCTGCTGCCAGCGCACCGTTGAGGGCGCCGCGGCGGATCGAGGCGACCAGCGACGGGTGTCCGTCGTCGAGGAGCTGCCGCACCTGCTGCAGGGGCGGCCGGGGGAGAGGGGCACCACAGGAACCGCGACGGCTCGGGATGCCCGGCGCTGCGGTAGGCGAGGCGGACGGCTGCCTCCGCGCGCGCTTGGTCCGCGGGCTCGCAGGACAACGCCGCCTGCGTCCATCGGCTCGCCACGGCTTGTCCGTGCGCTGAGATCGGATTGGTGGAGTCATGCATGGTGTCCTCCTGACGAATGATCGATGGCGCGGCATGCCGTTGACGATGCCGCTGCAGGTCAAGTGGCCAGACGCCACCAGCAGGTGGCACGGGCGATCGTCAGTCCCGGCGTTCACTGTTGTGACCGTGCCGGGCGCCGTGGCCGGTTGCGGTGAGTGATTCAGGGATGACGTGAATGAGATCTTCATGTTTGACTGACATCCATGCGATCGGGGCAGGTGCGGCTGGCGATCGACTACGGCAGCGTCGACACCACCGCCGTACTGGCATGGCCGGACGGCACCTGGACGCCGCTGCTCTTCGACGGCGAACCCGCCCTGCCCAGCGCCGTCCTCCTGAACGAGGACGGCACCACCGTGACCGGCCACCACGCGTGGCGGGCCGCGCCGGTCACACCGCACCGGTTCATCCCGCACCCCCGCCAACCCTCCGAGCAGCGCCTCACCGTCGCCGACACCGACGTCGACCCGCTCGATCTGGTCGCCGCGACCCTGCGCCACGTCGCCGAGCAAGCCCACCAGATTGCCAGCACCGGCATCGACGACGTGCGACTGGTCGTCCCGGCAGGCTGGGGCCCGCGACGACGCACCTGGATGCGCCACGCCGCACACCGCGCCGGCCTCCCACCACCACAGATGATCGACGCACCGACCGCCGTCGCCGGGCACCTGCTCGCCACCGGCCTGCAGCTGCCCGTCGGCGCCTACATCGCCGTCTGCGACGTCGGCGCCACCGCCGAAGTCAGCGTCCTGCGCCGCGGCCCCGCAGGCTTCGAAGTCCTCGCCACCCTCGCCGACCCGACCGCCGGCGGCACCGCCATCGACGACGCCCTCACCACCACACTCACCACCAGCCCACCCGGCACCGGCGGGCAACGATGGGCCATGACGGCCAGCCTCCGCGCCGGCAAACACGCCCTGACCGACCATCCGGCCGTCACCGTGCCCCTCCCCGACGGGCCGGCCGTGGTACTCCACACCGGCCTGCTCGACCAAGCCGCCCAGCCCGTCCTGCACCGCATCGCCCACCTCACCACCGAAGCGATCACCGCCGCGGAACTCACACCCCGCGACCTCACCGGCGTCTACTGCGTCGGCGGCACCGCCCGCCTACCCCTGCTGGCACAGACCCTCACCGACGCCGGCATCACCCCCACCCTCGTCGACCAGCCCACCCTGGCCGCAGCCCGAGGCGCCGCCGACGCAGGCGCCACCAACACCACCACCGAACCCACCACGCCCGAGGAGCCGGTGCCGCCGGTGCGGCGCGCGGCCGCGATCGCCCTACCCGGCTTCGCGTCCCTCGCTCTGGTCTCCCAGTTCCTGCTCACGCCTGAGTGGCGCGGCTCCCTCATGTACCGCGAAGCGATCCTCAACTGGGGCGAGCTGACAATGGCCGCCGTCTTCGCCGTCATCGCCTGCCTCAGCGCCGGCACCGTCCTCGCCTCCACCATCGCCAACCGCACCACCACCCCGACCAGCCCCGGCGCACACACCGGAACCGGCATCCTCGCCGCGGCCTCCCTCGGCGTCGCCGTCAGCGGCATGTACGCCGTCGTCGGAAGCCTCTACGTCGGCTACCCCGTCAACGGCTTCCTGCGCTGGACACTGCTACCGATCACCCCGACCATCACCGCCGCCGCCGTCATGGCCCTCATCGCCGCCCGGCAATGGCGCACCCCCGCGGGCGGATGGTCGAAACTGCTCGCCTTCCCCACCGGATCCGTGCTCACCGCCGCTGCCGGCATGCTGCTCATCCAATACAGCCTGACCGCCGACCGGTGGCCCCACCTGATCCTCTGGATCGACCTCGCCGGCCGAGTCGGAGGCCTGCTCCTGGGCATCGGCACCGTCATGGCCGTCGTGTCCCAGCCGATCCTGCGCCTGATCCTCAGCGCACCCCTCGCCGTCATCACCGCCGCCCTGGTCTCCTGGCCCGCCTCCGGCATCCTCGGCGCCATCTACGCCATCGCCGTGACCACCTGGTGGCTACGCCAGATGTGGACCCACCTCCTACGCCCCCACCACCCCCACCGGCCGCCGCAATGACCCCACCAACCGGATACCACCCGACGCACGTGGGGGAGGAGCTGCGGTGAACGGGGCCCGGCGACTCGCAGGAGCTACCGTCGTGCTCGCCGTCCTGGCGGTACCGCCGTGGCTGCTGACCACCCTCACCCGAGCGCACCTGCCCGGCTGGCCGACCAGCGCGCAGCTACGCGACTGGCTCACCGACCCGCTGACCCCGGCAACCCTCACCACAGGGCTCATCGCCGTGGCCTGGCTGCTGTGGCTCGGCATGGCCTACACCATCACCGTGACAGCCGCCCGCCGACTGCGCGCCGGCACCCGATGGGTACGCCACCTGCCGCTACCCACCCCATGGCAGGCCGCCGCCACCAGCATCGCCGGCGCAGCCGCCCTCACCACCGCCCACACCCCCACCACCCATCCACCAGATCCGCCGACACCAGTCACCGCCGACGAACTCCAGCACCCCTCCGCTACGCCCCAGACCGAGCAGGGCGGGGTGGTCGTGCCCGGCGGCTGGCTACCCGACGACACCGCCCACCACATCGCCGCCGCAGCGGCCCTGGTGTGGCTACGCCGCCGTCGCGCCCACCAACCCGGCCAACCCGACACCGACGCCACCCAGCTGATACCCCTGCCCACCACCGTCACCGCCGTTCAGGCAGCCATCGCCGACCAACCACCACCAGCAGCCACCACCGGCGCCATTCAGGCGCCGCTGCCCCCGGCCGGCCTACGTCTCGCCGGTCACGGGGCCGACCACGCCGCCAGAGGTCTCCTCGTCACCAGGCTCCTCACCGCGCTGCGCGACCCCGCCGACACGACCCCGGTGATCGTCACCAGCCGCGCCCTCGCCAGGCTCCTGCCCAGCGTCGCCGAGACCGCCGCCACCATCCCGGGCCTGCACGTCATCGACACCCTCGAACAGGCCGCCGCCCTGCTACCTGCATCCAGCACGTCAACCGCAGCCGACCGCGGCATACCCAGCCTCGTCTTGACCGCCGAACCCGCGACGGCGGCACCACCGAACCTCCGGCCGAACGCCCGTGTCGTCACCCTCGACGCCGGAGCACCACTACCCACCTGGCGCGTCGACCGCCACGGCCACACCGTGGACCACCAGACCGGGCAACCCCGGCCACGGATGTGTGTCCTCGACAGCACCGCCGCGACGGACCTGCTCGCCGTCCTGGCCCAACCCACCACCGCAGCACCCGAGCCCGCCGCATCCGTACCAGTACGGCCGATCAACCGGGCACAGGCAAAGATCCCCCGCCAAGCCACCCGAGTCCCACCGCCCACACCGCGGCAGCCCAGCGAGGCCGCAGAGGCCGCGGTCCAGCTGCGGGTACTCGGTCGCCCGGCGTTGCTCATCGAGAGCAAAGAGGTCGCCATCCGCCGCAGCGCCGCCCTGCAAATCCTCGTCTTCCTCGCCGTACACCCCGACGGCGCCACCACCACGCAACTCGTACACGCCCTTTGGGCCGGCCTACCCGCCCATACCGTCACCGGCCGCCTCTATACCACCCTCAGCGACCTACGCTCGACCATCCGCGGCACCGGCGCCGAGCAGGTGGTTGTCCACACTGAGGACCGCTACCACCTCGAGCCACGCACCGACGTGGACCTGTGGCGACTGCAGGCCGCCGCCCACCACAGCGCCACCACAGACGTACCCGGCAGGTGGCAGGCCGTGATCGACGCCTATACCGGCGACCTTGCCGCCGGCCACACCTGGCCATGGATCGACCCACCCCGCGAAGCCACACGCCGCCTGGTACTCGACGCCCACACCAACGCCGCAGCAGCACAAACCGACCCGCACGAGCGCCTGCGGCTGCTCCAAGCGGCGATCCGCATCGACCCCTACAACCAGCAGCTCCACCAGCTCACCGCCGACCAACTAAACGCCCTCGGTGACTCCGCCGCAGCCGCCGACCTTCTCCACACCCACCAGCAACGCCTGCGCCTCGCCGGCATCCTCGACCAACCCTGATCACTGCTCGCTAACCCGGCTAGGGCCACAGGTCCCTGCGGGGCTGTCTCGTTGAGAGTGTTTCCTGCGATCTTGGCTAGCACGCACCCGGGCCGCGAGCTCCAGCCGGAGCGCGGCTATCCCTCGGCGCTCGCCTATGAGGAGCGAGTGCGGCGCGGCGCCTCGGAACCGTTCGCCCACCGCGCGGGCGTGTCCGTTTCCCAACAGCAGGCGCTGACGCATCGCCGCGGTGTCGAGGTCAAACTGCGTGTGCGCCGCCCCGAGCCCAAGCTCCGCATCAGCCCGCGCTGGTCCTTCATGCCGCGCGAGTTGAGCAGGAAGCGCGGCCGGGCGAGCGGTAATTATCCGTGCCCTCGTCAGATGGAGGGCCGACGGGTCAGGCGCACCCCGCATGGCGGCGCCGCGATATCCGGTGGCCCGACCGAGCGCTCCAGGAGCCCGCCAGTTCCGCGGTCTGTTAGCTTCGGCCAACCAGAGGAGACAGTTCAGACCGCATGCGCGCGGTGAGCAGCACCGCCGGACGGCCCTCGTCGTGGACGGCATGAACTGCCGCACGCGCCTCGCCCTCGTAGCTGGCCTTTGCGTATCCACTCCGCCTGCCACCAGTGCAAGCGCCTCGACCATCATGAAACCCCGGCCGGACCGAACGACACCGGCGAGTCATCCATCGCCAGCCACAGCAGGCCGAACCGACCGTCGCGTTGACCGTACGCGATGAGGCACCCGTGCTCGACCTCGACCAGCGCACAGGCCGTGACCGGCTCCTTCAGGTCGTAGGTCTCGAGAACCTCCGCTCGGGCGACATCCCATGTCCGCAGGGTTCCATCAGCCCCGGCGGAGGCGGCCACCGCGCCGGTCACACCCGCCGACACCATCCAGATGCGCTCTCGGTGCCGGCCGAGGACTCGCGGGCCGGTCCGGCTCGACGCCAGATCCCAGCTTCGCACGAGCCCGTCGTAGCCGGCCGAGAGCACCGACCGCTGGTCCGAACCGAGATACACAGAGGTGACCGCCATCGGGTGTCCGGTCAACGTCCGCAGGAGCCGGCCGCCGTCGACGTCCCACACCCGCACCGTGCCGTCCGACGAACCCGACACGGCCA
>NZ_VISU01000020.1:79437-126924 GCF_007827625.1 Micromonospora sp. CNZ297
CCACACGACCATCACCGGACAACGCCACCGCATTCACCCAACCCCGATGACCGACCAACGTCCGCAGGAGACGGCCGCCGTCGACGTCCCACACCCGCACCGTGCCGTCCGACGAACCCGACACGGCCACACGACCATCACCGGACAACGCCACCGCATTCACCCAACCCCGATGACCGACCAACGTCCGCAGGAGACGGCCGCCGTCGACGTCCCACACCCCCACCGTGCCGTCCGACGACGCCGTGAGCACCACGCGGGCGGCGGAGTCGATCGCGACCGACCAGATGGAGCCCTCATGGCCGTCGGCCGCGACCTCGTCCTTGCCGACCTCGAGCCGACCTATGCCCCCGCCGTCGTCGCCCGAGTAGACGACCCCGTCCGCGGTCGTCGCGACGGCGCCCAGCGAGGCGCCCTCGCCGACCAGGAATCCGCACGGGACCAGGGTGTCGAGCCGCCACAACCGCAGCGTCCGATCGACGGCGCTCACCACGACCCGTTGCCGTCCGGCATCGATCGAGATCGCAGTTGGCCAGCTCGGCGGACGGCTCGTAGACGCCGTGACCACCTGTCCTCGATCACTGATCTTGAAGAGCCTGTGATGCGTCGTGGCCGCCAGGATCGCTCCCTCGTCCGGGAGCGCGGCGAGCGCCGAGAGGGGCTCGGCCAACCGCACGAGCGCCGACAGCCGGGCCGGGGAACGCAGGTCGAGCACGTGGATCAGGCCGCGGGCGGAGCCCGCGTAAAGGGTGCCCGTGCGGCGGTCCATGCACATCGTGGTTAGCGGCGAGCCGTCACCGGCCAGGGTTTGCGTCAGCTCGCCGGTCGCGACCCGCCACAGCCGGACGGTGCCATCGTGCGACGCGCTGGCCAGGACCCTGCCGGCCTCGTCGAACCTGAGGCCGACGACCCAGCCGGTGTGGCCCAGAAGCTCGCGGCGCAGGGTCGGACGCCGCACGTCAGCGATGTCCCACAGCCGTATGTTGCCATCGAAGCCGCCCGAGGCGAGCACGCCGGAGACCGCGGCCAGCGACATCACCGCGCCGGTGTGCGCGTGGACGCTGGAAAGGACCCGATCCGGAGGCTCCCACAACCGAATCTCGCCGTCGAAGCTTCCGGAGAGGAACACGCCGCCCGTTGCGTGATGCTCGAGTGCGGTGACGGCGCTGCGATGCGCGTTCCAGGTGACGGCCGGGCGGCGGCGCGGAAGTCCGTGGCGGGCGAGGAGCGGACGTAGACGCGGCGGTTCACCGTCAGGCAACATCCACCGCCGGGACATCCGCCGCCGGAACATCGACTGCCGGAAGATCGACCGCTTCGGCCCGCCGGGCCAGGAAGCCGCTTCGCATGAGCTCTCCAATCACCTCACCGCCGCCGATGTACTCGCCGTCGATGTAGAGCTGCGGAAAGGTCGTCACGCCGGACCGCTGTACCGCTACCGACCGGGCCGCTGCATCCGCCCCGACGTCAACGGTCCGATAGTCGGCCCCGATGCACTGCAGCAACAGCACCGAAAGGGCCGAACGGGGACCCTGCGGGGCGTCGATGCTGCCGTAGAGCATCAGCGTGATGCCATCCCAGTCGACCGAAGGCGCGTTCGGCTCTGAAGCTCCGATGCCGGGCACGGTGGCGTCAGGTGAGATCGACATCTTCGTACGGAGTGGCCAGCTCGGCACTGGTGTAGCGGCTGGTCAGCTCCCGTTCCCAGGCCTGGGCGGCGATGTCCTGCCGCGCCAGGAGCGGCTCAATGGGCCCGACGCCCCGGCCGCCGACCGCCGAGTACCGCCGGACCTCCAGCGGTATGGTCCGCAGCGGCAGGTTGGGATGGACCTCCTGCAACCGGTCGACGAATTCGCCCATCGCCCGGTCGACACCGGTCATGTCGGGCGAGGTGAACGTCGCGTACGCGTACATGTCGAATCCATCCGTGATTAGGTCCTTGAACACGTCGAACTGCCGGCTAAAGCCGCCCGGTGCGGCCTTGGTGTTGAAGACGAACGACGACTCGTTGAAGCCCTTGAAGCAGCCCACCCGCGAGTGGTTCGGGAACGAGGCCATGTAGGCGATGTCGGGCCTCGACAGGTATTGCCGCATGAACCGACCGCTCAGGTTGTCGTCGACCCAGACAAACACGGATCCACGCAGCCCGCGGCGCTCGAGCTCTCGCATGATCCACAGGCACCACTCTGGGACCAGGTCGGGCTGGCCCCCGGACAGGTCGAGCACGGGTGGCGGATCCGGCTCGGCCATGTACAGGTCGATGATCTGCGTCGCGGTGAGGAACGCCCCCCGCGACGCGTCCCCGACGAGCAGCTCGTCGTCTACAAAGCAGTACCAGCAGTTCCAGTTGCATCCGGCGAGCTGGAACACCTGCGTGTGGTAGGGCAGCACGCGGGGCAGGCCCCGGAAGTGGGCGCGGACCGGCAGCCGTGACTCGCGCGCCCGCAGATGGATCGCGAACGTGTTGAACCGGCGCACGCGGCCGAAGCCGCCACAGTTCACCCGAGTGTAAGCATCCTTGCTCTCGAGTGACCGGTCCAGCCGTGCGATCAAGAACTCCTGACGCTCCGGGCGGACGACGCGCTGCCTCATCCCGGTCCGGCCAGGTGCCGAGTCGTGCGGGTTCATCATCGATGCGCCTCCGTGGGCTCGAAGCACTGCGAGCGCGTCGACGGTCGGCGAGCACGTTATGGGCCCGTACCTCCCCCACACGCCCTGCAGGACCGCCAACACCGTCGTGGCCAACGTCGCGGCGTTGCGCTCGTCGGCCGGTCGTGGGATACCGCCGGCTCCGGCGAGCAGCGTCCCCAGGTATGACTTCCGACTCGATCCGAAAAGGACCGGTAAGCCTAGGTCGAGCACGGCACCGATGCACGCACTCAGACGCCAGATGTGTTCGGTGGTCTTAGCGAACCCGATGCCCGGGTCGACGATGAGCTTGTCGGGAGCCACGCCCGCAGAGACGGCCGCGTTGACCCGCGGCCGCAGCTCGGCGCGGACCTCGATGACCGCATCGCCGTCCTCGGCCAGCTGCGACATCCACCGGGAGTGCCCGCGCCGATGAGTCAGCACCCAGGGGCACCCCGAGTCGAGGACCACGCTCGCCATGTTCCTATCCGCGAGCCCAACCGAAACGTCGCTGACCAGCGCAGCGCCCACGTCCAGGGCGGCCGCCACGACGGTGGCTCGCGTTGTGTCGATGCTGGTGGGTATCCCGAGCTCGGTCAGGGTCCGGAGCACCGGCCGGACGCGCTGCGTCTCGGTGTCCGCGTCGGTCCGTCCGGCGCCGGGCCGGGTGGACTCGCCGCCGACGTCGATGACTTCCGCGCCCTGCTGCCAGATGGCTTCGGCGTGGACGATGGCGCCTTCGTGGCGAAGGTAGAAGCCGCCATCGGAGAAGGAGCCTGGTGTCATATTCAGCAAGCCCAGGACGAACGGAACTCCGTGCCGCGGCTGGAGCAACGTCGACCTCATACGTCAATGACTTTAACAGTCGCCCTGCGTGATCAACAGTCCACCATGGGTTGTCACCTAGACCGACGCCAGCGGCACGTTGTAGGCGAATCCCTCTTCAGCCGCCTCTAGGTTGAAGAAGACGAGCTGCGCGAACGCCACGTCCTGGGCGATCTCCAGCACGTCGACGCCACCGACCGAGACGGCGACCCGGCCGCGACCGTGGAACCCCGGGTCCCACAGTGCGCTCGACAGGGTCGCGCCGCATCGGGTGAGGGTGGACCGTGGCACCACCAGGCCCGCCACGTCGAGCGGGAACACGGTGATCTCGTTGAGGTCGAACAGGTACCGGCCGGGCGGCAGCTCGTAGACGCCGTTGGGCGCTGGCACCGGCTTCCCCGGCGCGACCACGACGTCGTCGCCGAGGCCCAACCGGCTGCGGCCCGAGAGCCGGGTGACCTGCTTGAGGGTCACGTCGAAACCGGCCGGCTGTAATTGAGCCTCGAAATCCAGGAATGACTGCAGCAGAGCCGGTGTGCGGGAATGCGTCAACCGGCGGATTTCCCGATCATTCAGGACTAAACCTTCGTAGCGGTGCACGGCTCCTACCTACCATAGCTCCATCCGGAAGTCAACGATGAGCCACAAGAGCGGCTGGCAAATCCGGTGTGGCTCATCGCGCGCCGGTTCCCCGGATGGTGCCGCGGTCGTGTCGCCCCTGGAGTTTTTCGAGGTTTCCGCGGGCAATCTCGGAAAGGTCGAGACCGAATTCGGAGGCGACCTGCGCGACGTACCAAAGGACATCACCGAGCTCTCCGGCGATTGCGTCTCTCGTCCGGTCGGTCACGGCTCCGTCGTCGTCGCGTTCGATTCTCTTGACGACGTCCGCGACCTCCCCGGCCTCGCTCGCTAGGCCGAGAACCGGGTAGTGGTAGTTGCTTCCGATACGGGGATATACCGCGGTCGCTGCCGACAGCCGCTGATATTCTGCCAGATCCATGCCTCAGTAATACCCGAACAACCATGGCCCGGGCACCCCGGACCGCAGATCGTTACGGAGTTGTTGAGGCAGGCGGAGATTGGCGGCATGCGGTTCGAGATTGCGCAGACCGTCGGACTTTGCCTTATCGAGAAGACAGAGTGCTACCTTCCCCCAGAATAGATGCACGGGGGCCGCCTGTGACCGCGCGACCTCTTCTCGCAGTTCGTCCGCATACGGCTGCAGAATGGTATTGCGGCCGCCCCGACCGAGTAGCGCACCAGCCTTGACGGTGCCGACTAGAAACTTGAAATGCATGAATGAGGAACCGATCCGGTCGGCCGCGTCCACACCCTCCATGTGCCGTTCCAAACATTCGGCAAGGTCCCCGTTCATGCCGTCCAGTTCCGACAGCATGAAACCGGTCATGAGGGTGCCGAGCGTGAGGCGCTGGTCGCGGTACTCGATTGCCGCCCGGCGGTACCAGTAGGCGGCCTCCTCCCGCAGCGTCCTAACCGCAACCGGACCGAGCCCGCTCGAAACGGCGCGCTGCCGGGCGATCTCGCCGGCGAACTGGAGCGTCTTCGCCACGCAGGGACGCCCGAGCCGGACGAGGTTGTCCCTGACCAGCGCACGGAACATGGTCGTGGCGATCTCCCCGGCGCGGTCCAGCTCGCCCCGTGCCACAGCGATGTCTCCCAGGCCTTTGAGCACGTCGATGCGGAGGCGGGCCGAAGTGATGTCTCCCAAACGGGCGAGGAACGACGTGGCCCGCTCGAACGCCGTACGGGCCTCGTCCCACTGGGCGCGGTAAACCTCGAGATTGCCCTGGCGAAACAGCAGCTGGGCCAGGGGCATCGATCCTTTGGCGGTCTTCGCGCTGTCCAGGTCGGACAGTTCCACGGCGACCTCGGCCGACATCGCGTCGAGCCGCGTCCGGGTGGCGCCGTCGACGTAGTTGCCCATGGCCAGGATGCCGGCTCGCGCCGCGAGCAGCTCGAGCGGGTCGCGTGACCCGGTCCGGGCCCGCTGGAAGAGCCTTCGGGCGCGGTCGTAGTCGTCCGCGAGCCGGTAGCCGTGCGCGCAGACGCTCAGCACACCGGCGGTGGCGTCCCCGCCGAGGTAGTGCACCACCTGCTCCGTGAGCGGCAACCAGTCCTCGAGCGTCGCCGAGGAGAACAGGTCCAGACCACAGGCCTGGAAGACCATGTCGACGTCTTCCTTGGCTGCGGGGTCGCCCACTCGGTGCTCGCAGAACAGCAGCGCGGCCCGAAGCAGCTGGTGGCGCGCCTGTGGCGTCAGCCGGGCGGTGGTCCCGCGCTGGCCGAGCGCCCAAGCTGCGAAGGCGGCGAATCCCGGATGTCCCAGGCCCGGCAGCAGCGCCAGCACGTCACCGGCGAACCGGACCGGCAGCAACACCGAGCCGCTGCGCAGGATTAGCAGACCGGTCTCGGCGAGCAGCGACCGGAGCCCGGCGCCGTGTCCCGCCCCCGGACCCGCGTGCTGCGAGCGCAGCCAGCTCGTCAGCGTCGACAGGGGCAGGTGCATCCCGGGCACGTCGGCGCAGATCCGCAGCACGCCGAGGGCGTACGGCGACGCGGCAACCAGTTGCGCGACGGTCTGGCCGACCCCCGGAAGCTCATCGGCGGCCGCCGACGAGCCGTCGCCGATGCTCGAGGCCCGTAGCTGGCGGATAAGACGATTGAGCTCGTACTCCGATCCCTGTGCCCGCTCCGCCAGGTCTCCGGCCAGCCGCCGGGCGACCTTGTCCGGCAGACGGTGCCGGCGGAGGCGTGAGAGCACATCGCGCTCGTCGACGGGGGGCGGCACGTCCACGGTGACGAGGTCCCTGATCGACTGGGGGATGTCGGCCTGACTCGACACCGTGAACAGGACGGGCCGGTGGTCGGCCAGTTCGACGAGGTCCCAGGCGGACGGTGACGCTGGGCTGTCGACGAGGATGGGGGTGGTGGCATCCGGCCGATATGCGGTGATGGACTTACTTACGCCGAGGATCGGCCGGGTCCGCCCGTCCACCATGCGTACCTCGTCGTCGAGATCCGTTCGTTCCACCGCGCGTCCAGCCCGAAGGGGACCGGGCTCGCCGACCGAGACCAGCGGGAGGGTGCGTACCGCGCCCGTCCGTGAACGAGTGTGGCGCAGTACGGACATCGGCAGCGACTGCGGGACGAAGACGAGCTGGTTTCCCGAGCCGGCATAGGAGTACCGCGGGGCCGGTTCGCCCAGCCGGCTGCTCTCGTGGAGCAGGTACTCGACGATCGACCCGAGATCGACCGTCTCGTTGGCGGTGGGATAGGCGAGCCCTCGGACGGCCAGCTCGAGGAGGGCGGTGAACGGGCTGACCGCGCCGTCGTCGGCGGCCGGTGTCATGTAGCGCTGCGAGCTGCTGGCCAGCACGGCGTGGTGCAGAACGCTGCGCAGCGGCTCGGGCAACCGGCTGGCGCCCAGTCCTTCGGCGAAACAACAGTCCAGGACCCAGACGTGCCGGGCCGCGCTGCAACCGGCCGCGAATTGGAACAGCACGGACGCCGAGAGGTAGGTCGACGGGTTCTCAGGAACGGAGTCGGCGCAGACGATCGCCACCTCCTGCGACGGCAGGATCGTGGCGTGGCCGGAGTAGTAGAACAGCCGCAGGCTCTCGTCGGTGCCGGACGACATGAGCCAAGACAGCTCCTGAGCGAGCCGCGGCGCCGTGACCTCGCCGTCGACGAGACGGTGTCGGTCCGACGACCGGCGCTCGGGCAGGTGGTCACGCAGCACCTGCTCAATGCGCGCGACGTCGGGCTTCCGCCCGGCCAGCAGGATTCTGGCGGTGCTACGATGCATTGGACCCGCCTAGGCGCCGTCCGTGCCTTTGGCCTCGAGCAACGCCGCGATGGAGGCCATGGTCGCCTGGTAGTCGGCGCTGTCCAGTCCACTGGCCCGCAGCATCACCGTCGTCGTGACCCCGTTGTGCTCCTTCTCGAGAATGAACGCGCGATCCCGCGGCCGCTGCGCCCACATCGTCAGGATGCGGAGAATGACGGGACGGACCGTGGCGAAGCTGGCCAGGCTGACGCTGATCGCGGTGACGAGCTCGACGCCTTTCGCCGGAACCTCGGAGGTGTCCTTGACGACCTGGCAGCCCGCCGCATTGAGGTCCCTGGCCAGTTCGTTCAAGGTGCCGTCGAGACCGGGATCTCCGGCGAAACTCATCCTGAATTGATCAACCACGGCACCTCCAGGGTCAGCATCGCAGCGCATCTTGCCGCTAATCGTAGTCCGCGACCGCAAACGTGCGACAACGTCGACAAGCGCCGATTCGTGCGCTGGCTGCGATCAATTTCAGTATGATGGTGCCGGAGTTGAGGGCGGCCTCCTCCGCCGGACGGGAGCGGCTCGGGTTGTCGGAGGAGGCGGCGGGCCCATGGATACGTGACGGCTTCAATGAGGGTTGGTCCGCCCACCGGTGCAGGCCCGGTGTGGCAGCGGCCGTCGCGGCACGCACGGCAAGCACGTCGTTGCCGTTGACCTGGACGCCGGGAAGCCGAGGCTCTCTCATTGCTGACTCGCTCACACAGACGCGCGGCCGCTAAGATTGCGCAGACTAATTTGGCACCACCAAATCCGTATACTCCATCAGGAAAATCGGAAATCGGAACTGCCCCAGACCTGATCAGCTGCTGCGGTTCAGGTAGTGGGTGCCGCGGGTCAGGGCTTCTAGCTCCTGATCGTAGGTCTTATTCTTCGCCGTCCAGCAATCCACCGCCCGATCCCGGCACGTCGGACTGGTGAAGCGATCAGCCGCTCTGGCGGCTCGCCCATGCGCCGCCGCCAGCGAAGACCTGCCGCGTCGGGGAACTCGACTTCGATGATGGCCTTGCGAGGGTCAACGGTTAGGAGTCGAACGGCAAAGGCGAATCGCATTTGGCCGTGCCTGATGCTTCGCTCTCGACCACATCAGCCCAAAGGTCGTCCCGCCGCTCATCGGCAGAGACGAAAACATCAAAGGTGGCGCTTGGCTGTGGTTTCTAATCCGCCATTTGATCCCGATCATTGGACCGGTCAAACGACCGGTTTCGCGATCCGTTCCTGATCTTCTTTCCTCGCCGACAATGCGGGCGACCGCGAGACGTATTTTTTGGGGGACTGGGGGGCGCCGACCGGACGACTAGGGGACTGGGGCATCGATAGGGGCCCCGCGCCCAAAATCTAAATCTGGACGCGCGCTGGCTGGATAGGCGCGTTTCTTTGTGTTGCCATGAGAAGGATGTGCCATATCCGAAGCTCGGGCTTGCGAGCCGAGTTGTGATTCCCTCCATAGGGTTCCTGGCCGGCAGTTACACCGTCGTAGGCCTCGCCGCTGTGGCGCAGAGCCTCGCCCTCGGTGGCGGCGGCATCGTTGTGGGATGCCTCGCAGTTCGCGGCGACATGGGGACCTCGACTACGCCTACCCGCCACCGAGCGCGTTCGATGCTGCCCCCTTTGCGCGGCCGTGCGGTCCCGCTGGTGCCGCAGCGCCTGAGAAGGTCGACGAGCCGCTGCGCAGGCGCTGCAGCTGGTGAACTCCGATTCCGTCGTTTCTCGCTGACCTGCCGTTGTGAGGTCTTGTAAGGCGTCGTGAGGTGCAGTCAGCGACCGACCGGGATGTCGCACCGTGCTGGGGCCATAGCGTCACTGCATCCCCGCCAGCAGCCCTGCTGGATGTGCGGCGAGCAGGAGGAGGGCAGGTGACATCCCCAGGAGCCCGCAGCGCCGCAGTCACCACCAGCGTCCTGTCCACCGCCGCCATCACGGTCGTCGCGGCGCTGCACAGCGGTTGGACGCCGCACCTGCCGGCGCCAGCCACCATGCGGCAGTGGATAGCCGATCCGATGAGCAGCGGTGTCGTCGCCGTTCTCGTCGCAGCCGCGGCCGTGACGCTCTGGCTGCTGCTGGCCACGGCCGTCCTTACCCATGCGTATGCGGCGCTGGCCCGCCGGCTGGGCCGCGCACCTGTTCTACGCCTTCCCCGTCCGGTCCAGGGCCTCACCGCGGCGCTGCTCGGCGCGACCGCCGTCACCGCTGCTACCGGTGCTGTCGCACACGCCACTCCCGCGACCACCACGTCCGATGAACCAGCCGCGCCTGGACAAGCGATCGCCTCACCCGCCTCCCACCGCCCCGCTGCGGGCCATCAGCCGGCTGCGCCGCCGTCCACCTACATCGTGCGCCGCGGCGACAGTCTGTGCGAGATCGCTGCCCGCACCCTCGGCGACGCCGACCGGTGGCCGGAAATCTTCGCTCTCAACCGGGGCGCCCGCTTCCCCCACGTCGGCGGCGCCCTGCGCAACCCCGACCTCATCTATCCAGGCTGGGTTCTCCGCCTGCCGACCGACGCCTCACAGAGGAGCGACCCGGCACCGCGGCGCCGCGATCAGCAGCGCCGTACCGAATCCGGCCGCCCGGACCTCCCGGCGCCACCCACGAAGCCTGACTCCTCGGCCGGAACGCCGACACCCACGACCACCACCACGGCAGGCCCGACAGCACCCGCGACCGAACCACCCCCGGCAGGCCCCGCCGTCACCGCGAACGCGCCGGGCACCGCCGGTGTGACTCCACCATCCCGCAGCGCCTCGCAGCCGCCGGCACGCGATCCGTTGCCCACACCTCACCGGTCTCGGGGCATCGACGTGCCGGGCGGCAGTTGGGTGGACATCGGCCTGGCTGTGGCGATCGCCGCAGCCGCCGCGCTGGTCTGGGCACACCGGCGTCGCCGCTACACCCCGCGCCCACCCTCGACCGCTACCCACGTCGAGGGCCCCGACACGACCCCGATGCCGACCGTGGTCACGCAGCTCCGCCGGCGGCTGCGCCGGGCCGCACCACGCATCACCACATCCGCCACCACCCGCCACCAACGGCACGACCTCCACTTGTCCCCAGACCCCATTGACGGGGACACCGGGCCGGACGCGGCCGCCCTCGACGGTGAAGACCACACCGACGGCGACCCGGTACCTGTGCCGCGTCCGGCGGTGCCGTCCTTGGCGCACCCGCTGGCCGAGGCCTGGCCGTCCGCAGGCCTCGGGCTCACCGGCCCGGGCGCCGACGCCGCTGCCCGCGGCTTCCTGACCGCCGCGCTCGCCGCCGGCGGCCTCGACGCCCCACACGAACGGACCCAGGTGGTGATGCCAGCGACAACCGTGACGACCCTCCTCGACACGGACACCGCGACCCTGCCCCACACCCCGCGCCTGACAGTCACCACCAGCGCCGAGGAGGCCCTCGACCTCATCGAAGCGCAGATCCTGCACCGCAGCCGCCTCGTCGACGCTCACGGCGCTGACACGGTGGCCGACCTGCGGACGCTCGATCCCGCGGGGGAGCCGCTGCCGCCGGTGCTGCTGCTGACCCACGCCGCCGCAGCCCGGCAGGACACCCGCATCGCCGCGCTGCTCACCCAAGGCACACGCCTGGACATCCACGGGGTGCTGCTCGGCGCATGGCCTGACGGTGACACCGTCGCCGTCGCCGCTGACGGCACCACAGCCCTCGCCGACGCCGCCGACGACCGAAACGACCGTCCCACCCCAGTGGAGCGTCTGGCCGTGCTCACCTCGGCCGACACCCTCGCTCTGCTCGGCGTCCTCGCCGAGTCCCACACCGGCCAACCACCGACACCCAACGACGCCGCGCCCCCGTCAGACGACCGACAACCGGCCACCGCGAACTCGACCGAGGCCGGCCGAGGCACCCTGACCGAGACCCCGGGACCAGCGGAAACGCTCACTCCGACGACTGCCAGCACGTCACCCGGCCCCGTCGAGGCCACCGGCCACAACCCCGTCGCCGCCCATCCCCACGCATCGGCCGGGTCGACCGGCATCATCGACACCCGGCCCCATCCGATCGCCGCTACGCGCGCCGTTGCCGATGCCGGTGGTCACGACACCCCACTCGCCGACGGACCGGAAACCGTGCCTTCCGACGTGAACGGCGAGCAGCAGCAGCGCCGCCGCGTGCAGGTATCGGTGCTCGGCCCGCCCAGCATCACCGACGCCGCGTCCCATCCGCCGCTGCGCGCCAAGGCCCTCGAGGTGCTCGTGTACCTGGCGGTCCATGACGGGGAAGCGACCGTGGACGCCATTCTGGATGACCTGCTGCCCGATGCCCCGACCAGCAAGGCACCTGGCCGGCTGTACACCTACGTGTCGAACCTCCGCGCCGTCATGCGGCACACGACAGGCCCTGGCGACTACCTCACCCATCCTCAGAACCGCTACACGCTCAACCCCGCCCTCGTCGACGTCGACCTGTGGCGGATGCGCGCGGCGATCCGCGCCGCCGAACGCGCCACCGACCCGCAAGCGCGGGTCGCCGCGTTACGGCGCGCCGTCGACACCTACCGAGGGCACCTCGCCGACGGCGTCGACTACGAGTGGATCGAGCCCTACCGCGAGGCCGTACGGCAGCAGGCCCTCGACACCTACCTCGCGCTCGCCGACGCCCTCGCTGACCATCCCGCCCACCAGTTGACTGTGCTCGACGAGGCGATCCGCCACAGTCCCTACACCGAGGAGCTCTACCAGCACGCCATGCGCGCCCGCGCCGCCCTCGGCCAGACAGACGCGATCCGCTCCCTGCGCCGAGCACTGACGCGGGCTCTCGCAGAGATCGACGCCGAACCCCACGAAGACACCCTCGCCCTGGCCCACGAGCTCATCGCCGCCCAGCAGCGCCCCCGGCCCCGCCCGCAGGCGCAGCCTCACTCCCGCGACGAGGACGGAGCGACTGCATGACCGACATCTCCACCTCGCCGTCCTCGCACCGTGACCATCCGAACGCGGCCAGCCGGGACCAGCTGGTCGGTCTACGGCCGCTGCGGTGGGCGGTGCGTGCCGTGCTCACCCTCGGTGTCGCCGCGTCGATCGCGGCGAACGTGCTGCACGCCCGACCGAACCTCATCAGCCAGCTGATCGCCGCCTGGCCGCCGCTGGCGCTGCTGCTCACCGTGGAACTGATCTCCAGGGTGCCCAGCCACCGCAGGTCCCTGGCCGCCCTGCGGCTGCTGGCCACCGCCGCGATCGCCGGCATCGCCGGCTGGGTCAGCTACTGGCACATGGTCGGTGTCGCCGCCCGCTACGGCGAGATCGACGCCGGCGCGTCCTACCTGCTGCCGATCTCCGTGGACGGCCTTGTCGTCGTGGCCAGCATCAGCCTCGTGGAGATCACCGGAAGGATCCGCGCCGGCACCGGCCGGCCCACGCCCACGCAGCAACCAGCGGCCCCTCAGGAGCGGCTAGGACACCACGCCCTGAGGGCCGGCGCCGACCGGACCACCAGGCGGCGAATGCCCCGCCTCGCCGAAACGGTCACCGAGACCAAACCAATGGCCACCTCTGCGTCGCCGGGCGCCGTGTCTACCCCGGTTCCATCACGAGGAAAGGCCGCGAGCACGCAAGGCGATGGGGCACCAGACCGCCCGGCTCAGCCCGACCGCGACGACGTCCGTGGCGATTCCGAGCCGTCCCGTCCTGCTGGCGATCGCGCCGGCGGGACGCCAACCCACGACGCGAAGACCCCAGCAACGATCCCCTCCGACCACGGAAACGCCGCCCAGGTCGCCGCGGCCACTCCGGCGGCCGTCGCGTACTGGTACCAGCGGGACCCGTCGATGCATCCCGCCCAGATCGCCGAGCGGATCGGCAGATCCGAGCGCACCGTGCGCCGGTACTGGCCGCCGGCGAAACTGCAGCGGGCCAACGCCCAGCACGACGGCCCGCAACCGACCGTCCCCGGGGCGTCTTAACCCTGACTGCCCTCGATCTTGGTAGAGACGCTTGATGTCTGTCCCCTACATGAGGAGGGTGCCGACGGGCCTGTGGAAGGCGTGCCAGTGAGCCCCAGGCAATATCCTGTCGATCTTGTCATGGGGGAGTCAGGCAGGTTCTGGTGGTGCGGGCGCGGTGGGGACTTGCTTAGATCACCGGCATGACGGACTGGTCCCAGCTCAGGCATGCCTACGGCGTGGCAGATGACGTTCCGGGTCTGCTGGCGAGGGCTGAACCGGACCCGCGCAGCCCGGTCTGGGGCGAACTGTGGTCCCGGCTGTGCCATCAGGGCACGGTGTACCCGGCAAGCTTCCCGGCGTTGTCAGTCCTGACGGAGATCGCGGGCCGCTGGTCGCCCGCGCAGCGGACGATGCCGCTGGCGCTGGCGGCTGACATCGTGTCCAGCGTGGATCAGCCCTACGGTGATCTCGACCCGCACGTTACTTATCCGTACGAAATCGCTCGACTGAGAGCGCTGACCGAGGAAGCGCTCCGAAGTGCCGGTCCCGATGACGACCCCAGCACCTACGTCTATATGTTGCAGGCGCTGCTGGCGTTCGAGGGTGTCGAGGTCTGGGGCAGACACCTCGACGGGCTCAACGACGAGGAATACGAGGTGGCGTGCCTGCAATGCGATGAAGAGATCTTCGTCGCGTTCGGCCAGTACGGAACGTTTACCACGCTGGACAGCATGTACATGAACGACTCCGGCTCCAAGCGGCTGCCAC
The DNA here is from genome assembly GCF_007827625.1 of Micromonospora sp. CNZ297. Classification (NCBI taxonomy): domain Bacteria; kingdom Bacillati; phylum Actinomycetota; class Actinomycetes; order Micromonosporales; family Micromonosporaceae; genus Micromonospora; species Micromonospora sp. CNZ297. The sequence continues at coordinate 93,414 of NZ_VISU01000020.1, forward strand.
TGCTGCCCGCTGATCCTGATGACTTGACGGGTGTTGGAAAACGCCTGCACGCTCGCGCGATCGCCGACGACCATCCTGACATCGCCGAGAAGCTGACTTACGTGTTTGGCCGAGCGGACTGCCTGGCCTGCGGCGAGCGCTTCGGTGTTGAAGAGGCCATTACCGCCAGATGGTCCGGCTAGATTCTGTCGATCGCCGTAGCCATATGATGGCGGCGATGAGAACCAGACAGGCGCGGTAGATGCTGGCGCGCTAGGCATAGCGGGTGTCCAGGTCACCCCAGGGTTCGGCTACGGCACCCTCTCCTACGCCTACGCGGTTCTCACCACGTACCTGGACTGGCTGTTTCTGTCGCAGGCGGAGACCGAGCGCCGCCGGTGCCCGAAACGACGGGTATCTACAGACGAGGCCGCCCAGCGGTGCACGACGAGCTCGCCGATCACGCGCTGGGACGCAGCGACTCATACGGTTGGCTGACCACCACGGCGGCGCCGATCGCGGACGACGGAGGTCGGGTGTCCGGCTACAGCCGGCCGATCAGCGGCTGTGTCCGCGGCTCGAAGCGGTACCCGTCGTCCCAGGGGAATCGGCCCTGCTGGTCCGGCCACACCATCTGCTGGAGGCGGACCTGGTCGCGGCCGTAGCGGCTGATCGCCAACCCGGGCATCAGTTCGTCTGTCGGCGGCCCGTCGATGATGATCGCGTCGTAGCCGGCGATGAGGTCGCTGAGGCGTTGTCCGTGGGTGAACCGTTCGGCGGTGTCGTAGACCCGGCGAGCCAGGTCGTTGAGCAGACTGTGGGCGACCTCGGGTGGCAGTCCGGCGGTGATCAGTTCGGGGTAGTCGTGGGCGGTGAGCCCGACGGTGTAGGCGAATGGGGCGGTGGTGACGGTGCCGTCGTCGGTGGGCAGGACGTACGTGACGGCCCAGCCGATGGTGTCGATGATCCGCTCTTGACGCCGGAGGACGTCGTTGATGTCACGCATGGTCGGTGTCTCCTAGGCATTCGGCGCTGGGGGTGGGGTCCGTGCCTGGGTGGGGTGGCTCGACGTCGACGAAGCCCCAGAGGTGTTCCATGACCTGGAGTTGCCAGGTGCGGTAGCGGTCGGCGAAGCCGCGGCAGAGCGCGGGCGGGACCGGGCTGCCGGCGTAGGGCAGCGTCGAGTGGCAGATGATGTATCCCGCGTCGCCGCGCGCCTCGCGCACCATCTGCTGGAGCCGGCCGGGGGTGAGGTGCATCGGGTTGCCGGGCTTGAAGATGCAGGTGGCGCACTCGCGGGCGAGCCGGCGGGTCTTGCGCAGTTCCGGGTCGCCGACGCTGAGTCGGGGTGACCGGTCGACGTCCGGTTCGTCGGCGGCGTCGAACATGTTGTCCATCGTCATGTCCTTGTCATGTGCGGCACGGGCCCGCATCCCTAGGCGTTGGATGCGGGCTCGATGAGTCCGGGTAAACGGAGTTCTTGGGTGCCGGTGTGGCGTGGCCAGAGCTCAGCCAGCCAGGTCAGCACCGTGTCGACGTCGGCGCGGCGCAGCCCGTCGTACGGGTCGACCGGGTGAAGCAGGGTGGGTGCGCCGTCGGCGGTGCGCTGGCCGGCGGTGGTGGGGTCCTTGCCGCCGAACTCGTCGTCGAGGACGGCGAGTGGCCGCCGCGCGATCCACGCGTACAGGGGGCTGAGTTTGGTCTGGTGGCCGAAGCGGACCCCGCCGGCGTGGACGGGGACGTGCGGCCAGGTGGTCGGCAGGCCCAGCCGTGGTGCGATCCATGCGGCGGCGAGGTGGTTCCAGCTGGTGCACCAGACCGGTTGGGCGTGTTCGGCGAGTTCTCGCAGCCAGGGCCCGTGGTCGGGTTTCAGCCAGACGGTGCCGGTGACGTGCCGGCAGTCGGGGGCGGGCCCGTTGTAGCGGTGCGGCCGGTAGCCGAGTGTTTCGGCGTGGGCGGGGTTGGCGGGGTTGAGGACGCCGTCGACGTCGATGGCCACGACGGGGGAGGAAGTGGGGTGCGCGGGTGGTCGGGTGGTGGTCACGGCTGGGCCTGCTCGCTGAGGATCGGGTGCAGGGGCACGGTGAGCCGGTCGGCGGTGCGGCCGGGCCGGTCGGCGGGTTGCCACGTGTCGGCGGCGGCGTGGGTGGGGAAGGGGCCGATGGCGGCGAGCCTGCCGTCGGTGCGGTCGAGCAGCACGAGAACGGCGGTGCGGGCGTCGTCGAGCGCTGGCCGGAGAATGTGGGCGAGGTCGGGCGGGAGGTCGACCCAGCCGGTGGCGGGTAGATCCGTGACGGCGGGGTCGTGCAGCGGCACGGGCCTGGTCACGGCGAGGGTGGTGCTGTCGAGCGCGAGCGTGGCGGCGTGGGAGTGGGCTGCGTCGGCGCCGCTGGTGGGGCCGTGGGCGTCGAGGTCGCCGCTGGTGTGGACGGCGATCAGCGCGTGCGGGTCGCGGATCTCCAGGGAGTCGAGGACGGCGAGGGTGATGGTGTCGCCGGTGCGCATGTCGCGCAGGGTGAGCAGGACCGGCCGTCCGTCCGGGTCACGGTTCCAGGTGATGGCGTAGAAGTGTTCGCTGGTGACGTCGTGCAGGCGCCGCCAGGCGCGGTTGTCGGTGTCGAAGGGGTGTTCGTCGTCGGTGCCGTAACGCATGAGGAACTCCTTGTCGGGCAGCGTCGTAGTCGCGCCCCGGGATCTGGATCGGTCGGGGCGCGATGCATGCACGCTTCGATGGCGAGGGATGGTCAAGTCGCCGGGGGCGGCAGCGATGCCGTTCGGCATCGGGCCCTCCGCGAGATGCGAGTGGGGCCGCCTGTGGCAGCCCCGCGTTCCAGGCCCGGTATGTCGCGGGGGCGCGGTGCGCGGCGCTGCCCGGCAGCGGCCCGGGCAGCGCCGCGGCGCGGGGTGGGACTGGTCGGCTGCCGGCCGGGGTTCAGGCCTGGGTGAGGGCGGTGACGGCGGCGTCGGCGATCGCCGCGATGGCCTCGGTCGGGTCGGTGACGGTCAGGGTGGTGGCGTGGGTGAAGGTGTGCCCCCAGATCTGGTCCGGGTCGGCCGGTTCGCCGTCGGTGGGCGGGTCGGCGGGGTGGAGCCACAGCACGGCGCAGCCGGCGCGGTGCAGGGTGGTGACGAGTTGCTGGCCGGCGGGGATGTCGTCGAGGTAGCCGTCGGAGACGACGGCGAGCATCCGCAGGGCGCGGCCGTGGCGCAGGTCGAGGAGCTGGTCGGCGACCTTGACCGCTTCCGGGAAGGTGGCGGTTGCCAGCTCGGTGCGCATGTGCAGCACCTGCCTCGGGTAGGTGCGTGGGGGCACTAGGACGGTGGTGCGGTCACCGAACCCGATGGTGGTGGTCGTCGCCTGCGCGCGGCGTGCCGCGTTGGCGAAGATCCACGCGGCCGACGACATCGCCTGCGTGTAGCGGGCCATCGACCCGGACAGGTCGACCAGGACAGCCAGGTGCAGGCGGGGCTTCTCCGGAGGCAGCTGGGCGCGTTGCTGCCACGGGGCGGCGGTCGGCATCTGCCCGGCGGCGGTTTGCGCGTCGGCGGTGATGGCGTGGCGGGTCCGCAGCCGACCGGGTGGGATCGGCGAGGGGCGCCGGCCGGGTTCGGGGTGGCGGGTGCGGGCCTGCCGCAGCCGGTTGGCGAGGTCGCGGGCCGCGCGGTGTTCCTGCTCGGTCGGGTCGGTTCGGTCCCACTCGGTGGGTGGGCTGTGCCGGTGGGCGAGCAGCGCCGTCGCGTACTCGGCCGGGGTGACGCCGGCGGCGACGGCGAGGTAGTCGACGAGGGCCGCGGCGAGGCGGCCGGGAAACAAGCCCGGGTCCGGTACGGGGGTGTCGTACTGCTGGTCGGGGTCGATGCCGAGGACCTGACACCACCGGCGGGCCAGGCAGATCATGGTGTCGGCGTCGGTGTCGTCGCAGGTGTGGGCCTCCCGCCAGATGTCGCGTAGCTGCCGCAGGCGTTTGCGTCCGAGGACGCCTGTGACGGCGGCGCGAACGGGGCGGACGTCTTTGCTGGTGACGATGCGGGCGTCGACGCGGGCCAGGAGCAGCGCGGCGAGTTGTCCGGCGTGCCACGCGTCGTCGATGGCCGCGTCGTCGGGGCGCAGGAGGGTTGTCACGACGTGGCGCAGCCAGCGGCGGTCGCCGCGGCGGCGGGCGCGTTGGCGTCCTTCGGCCCGGGATTCCTCGAGTAGGTCAGCCACGGTGGCGAGGATCGGCGGGGTGCCGGGCGGGGTGGTCCAGCGGCTGTGCACGGCGTGCGCGGCGCCGTGCACGAGCAGCCCGTAGCCGGTGGGCACGAGCCGCTTGTGCCGGGCCTTGGCCGGGTCGGTGACGTCGGGGCTGTCGGCGATGTAGGTGGCGTCGACCTCGATCCGGTTGAGGGCGGGGTAGAAGCACTCGGGTGCGTCCCCGGCGGCGCCGGGCGCGACGAGGACGGTGAGGTCGGTACGGCCGGTCAGCAGCGGAACGTGCTGGGTCCACGCCTGCGACCAGGCCCGCCAGTCGGCGGCGCCGGCCGGCGGCGGCGGTGTGCCGGGGCGCAGGTGGGTGTGCGGGTGGGACACGAACGGGGCTCCTTCCAGAAAAGGGGGCGGTTAGCGCTTGCCGAGGGCGAGCGCGGTGATGGGCGTGCCGGTGTGCCGGGACAGGGCGGCGGTGACGTCGTCGCGGGCGTCCTGCGGGGCGATGCCGGCCAGGTTCGCCAGGGCGGCGCTCATACCCAGTTGGTCGCGGACTGTGACGAAGCCGAGCAGTTCGCGTAGCTGGGGCGCCCATACGGTCGTGCCGGCGGCGAGGTCGGCGTTGAGGTCGATCGCGGCGGCCACGACCGGCTTGGGGACGCCGAGTTGGCGGGCGAGGTCCCAGTCGGTGGTGACGTGCAGGTGGACGGTGAACCGGGAGGCCAGGGCCTCGGTGAGGACCGCGCCGTGCACGCCCGGGTTGTGGCCGGCGACGATGTAGAACCCGTCGACGGCCTGCACGGTTTCGTTGCCGTGCGCGGGGATGGTGACGGTGCCGCGGCCGTCCATGGCCGGGTACAGGACTGCCAGGACGCGGGGCGGGATGAGGGTGGCGTCGTCGACCAGCAGCACCCGCCCCTGGCGCATCGCGGTGACGAGGGGTCCGTGGACGAACTCGTAGCCGCCGCCGGGGACCGGGTTGTAGGAGCCGAGGAAGTCGTCGACGACGGTGTCGCCGGTGCCGGCGACGGTCAGCAGGTCGGGGAACGCCGCCTCGACCATCGCGGTCTTGCCGGTGCCGGGCGGCCCGTACAGCAGCACCGGCACCTGCTGGGTGCGCAGCCGGCGCAGTTCCTCGACGTCCCAGCCTTTGCCGAGCCGCCGCGGGTGATAAAGCGTCCCGTTCGGCCGCGGCACCGGCGCGGGCCGGGACTGCCGGCCACCACCACCACTGCTGCCGCTGGAGCGGGTGCGGGGCGCGGCGGGCGGGAGGGCGCCGGCGGCGTCGATGCCGGCCTGGGTGATCTGGAACCGGTGTGGGTTGCGGTGGTGGGTGGCGTGCCCGGCGGCGGCCATCTTCTTCAGCGCCTCGAACACCGCCCCGGACGACGGTGCGCCGATCGCCCGGGTGATCTCACCTACCTTGAGAATCTGGTCGGGGTAGTCGGCCAGGTGCAGGGCGACCTTGCGGTAGAGGTAGCCGGACCGGCCGGAGCCCGCCCCGGTGGCGGGAGTGCCGGCGCCGCTGGCCGGGGCCGGGTCGTTCTGCGGTGAACCGGCCGGTGGGTGTGGTGTCGTCATGGGATTGCCTCGATTCGGGGTCGGGCCCGCGCACCCGCCTCCGGGTGCGCGGGCGGTGGGTACCGCACAGCGGAGACGGGCGGGGCCAACCACGCCGGCCCGCGCGGGGCCGGGCAGGTGGGCGACCACACCCCTGGTGCTGAAGGGTTACGGCGACACGTCAGATCGCCGCTGGTACGTGCTGGTCGGTGTCGAGGCCGCGCGGGCGGTGTCGGCGCCGACGATGGAACCTCCGCCAGGCCAACCGATCAAGTCGAATGGGTGCGCGGGTGCGGGAGCGCCGGCTGACTACGTGTGCACCGTGGCAGCGGGAGGTGGTGCTGGCGGCGGGGTTGTGGTCAGTCGGCGCAGCCCCGTTCGCAGCCCTGCGGATCGCACTGCTGTCCCTCGGCCATCCGGGCCAGAGCCAGCCCGTCGTCGCCGTCGAGATCATCGTGGAACGGCCAGCCGAACCCGTCGGTGAACGCCTTGACCTTGGGCGCCCCGTACATCGGGTAGCCGGCGTGCTCCATCGCCGCCACGACGTCGTCGCGGCCGAGGAGCCGGGCGAGTTCTCTCAGCTTGTCCACCGACCGGCTCGCCGAGTTGCCGCGGTGGTCGAGGATCTTCCCGATAGCGAATCGCAGGTAGTCCCGGGCATGGGTCTCGTGGTCGACCCGCTGGGTCCACTCGCCCGGGTGTCGAGGGGCGATGACCTGGCGGGCGTGGTCCAGGTCGAGTGCCTCAACGAGCATTTCCTCTCGGAAGCCGAAGATGTCCCCGCGGTTGGCGCGCAGCGCCCAGACCCGGGTGACGATCTCTTCTTGGGCGCGGATGGTCACTTGTTTCCTTCCTGTCGGCCCACCCGTCGAGGTAGGGCATCGGTGGGTATGCCGGCCTATGCGTTGTCGGTGTCGGGCAGGTCGCCGACGATCCGGTCGCAGACGTACGGATCGACGGCCTCCCAGCACCAGCTGCGGCCCATCACCACGTACCGGCCATCACCGTCCGCGGTGATGCGATCGATGGCGTCCGGGTCGCCGGACAGGGCACGCTGGTCGGCGACGAGGACGTCGCCGTCGAAGGACAGACCGGCCAGCGCTTCGTCGACCTGCCGGTCCAGGTCGTCGGCCGGCACGCCCTGCTCGCGCAGGCTGTCGCGGTACCGGCCGCGGTGGCGCTGCTGGTCGGCGACGATCGCCTCCGCCACGTCGCGGGTGCAGGAGAACACCGCCCACCCGTTCCAGTAATCGATCAGTGTTCCGACGAACCCGACCTCGACCCGGTCGTCGCCGTCGGGCCCGGTGGTGCGCGCCCAGTCGCCGGCGAACACACCGACACCGCCGATCCGGACCCGGTCGGGGTGCAGGTGGGACACATCCGTGCCGGTGGGGCTGGCCGCGAGATGACACAGTTCCGCGACGCGGTCGGTGACGGCGGTGTCGTAGGCGTCGCGGTAGACGGCCATCGCCTCGTCGCGCTGCGGGATGCGCAGCCCGAACCAGCCCGCGCTGTCGCCGGTGGCGTCGGCGAACAGCTCCCACCCGGCGACGTCGACCGACTCTCCCACCGAGGAGAAGCGGGGCAGGGCGTCGAGGATGGCAGGATCGCCGTCGTGGATGCCGACCAGGATCCGGCGCGCGGCCAGGCGGCTGTCACCGCCGGTCCGGGCGCCGATGGTGTCCTGCGCCCACCATTCGGCGGCGGTGCGTCCGGCCTCGGCGCCGGCGGCGCGCATCCGTTGCAGCGCGGCGGCCCATCCGGTGGCCTCCGCAACCGGGTCACCGGTCGGCGGCGGCGGGGTGGTGGTGACCGGTGCGATGCGGTCGCCGGCGTCGAGGCACATCGCCAGCGTCGAGCCGCTGTCCCAGGTGACCTCCACGACGTTGTGCCGCTGGTCGTGGCGGCGGACAGTGCCGGTGTCGCCGGGCCGCAGCAGGGTGTACGGGTCGTCGGTGTGGACCAGGGCGACACGCTGCCCGGCCTCGTAGCTGGTCATGGCGGTCTCCGATCGGTCGACGGGGCCGGTGGAAGGGCCGCCGTCGTCGGTGGCCGCTGACGGCGGGCGGTCGGTGCTCATCGGGTCTCGCCCGCCGTATCGCCCGCCGTGGGTTTCTGCGGTGGCCAGGGCTTGCGGGTGACGTGATCGCCGAACATCGGGTCGCTGGCGACCGAGGAACCGCAGCGGGCGCAACTGGTGACGGTGTCGTAGCCGTAGCCGGCCATGGACGGCACCTCGACGTGGTCGATCTCGTCGACCGCGCCGCAGACGGTGCACACCGTCATCTCCGGACCGCCCCCGTCGTCGGCGGTCGCGGTGACGAACAGGTCCTCGACCGGGTCGAGGTGATGCGCGCTGTGCCGCAGCCAGCGGCCGTGGATCGTCGCCTCGTACACCACCAGCCGCCGCTGGTCGAGGTGCAGCAGATACAGCCACTCCAGGGCCCCGCCGACGTCCTCGCGCAGCGCGCCCCGCCGAACGGTGGCGTCCTGAGCGACGACCGGGTAGCCCAGGCCGGGCACGGGCGGCTGCCGGTCCCAGCGCCGGGGCTTGGGGTTGACGGCGAGGGACCACCAGTCGTGGGCCAGCAGCGCGGCGGCCATAGCGTTGGCGTTACGGCTGAATGTGTCGGTCCAGATCCGGCGCAGCAGCGGCACCAGAACCTCCGGACTCTCACCGAACTGGATCAAACGGGCGGTGTAGCTGCCGCGGAACGCGGCGACACCGATGAGCGTGGGTGTGCTCACGGCCTTGTCCTCCTCAAGGGATGTGCGGATGGGTGGGTTGCGGCGGTCGTCCCCAGGCGGGCCGACCGCCGGAGCTGGGGGTGGATCACGGAGCCGCCGCCGGCATCCGCGATCGGGACTACTGATTCAGGGGCGCGCCGACGGACGCCATGAAGGCGACCGGGTCGACGGCCGTGCCGGAGGTGTGATCACCGAGGTGCACCTCGAAGTGCAGGTGCGGTCCGGACGAGTGGCCCGAGCTGCCGGCGACGCCGATAACGTCACCGGCCGCGACCCGTTGACCCTCGGCGACGGAGGGGCGGGTGAGCATGTGGCAGTAGCGGGTGATCACCCCACCGGGGTGGTTGATGTCGACGTACCAGCCGCAGCCGCGGGTCAGAGCGGGATCGCCGTCGCGGTCACAGCCCCAGTCCCGGCCAGTGCGAACGTCAACGGCGTTGCACCGCACGACGGAGACGGTGCCGGCGGACGCGGCGTGAATCGGGGTGCCCTTGCCCACGATCAGGTCGACGCCGTCGTGCCCGGGACGGCCCGAGGTGCGGAAACCGGAGCCGACATCCCCCTGCACCGGCTGGGCCCAGCCCTGCGCGCTGACCGCCACGCCGCAGGCGGCCGGGCCGGCGCTGGCCCCGGTCAGGGCGGCGACGATCCTGGCGGCGTCGGGTTCCCACCTGGCGTAGGCGTCCGGGTAGGCCGACCGCTGCACCCGTTGGGCGGCCTCGGTCAGTGGCATCGCCTGCCAGCCGTCGACGGCCTGCAACTTCTGGTAGAACTTCGTCGTCGCGTACCGCGGGTCGTGCAGTTGCTCGGGGGTACCCCAGCCCTGGGAGGGGCGCTGTTGGAACAGGCCGACCGAGTCGCGGTCCCCACCACGGATGTTGATCAGGGAGGACTCCTGCATCGCGGTGGCCACGGCGATGACCCAGCCGCGGGGCGGGACGCCGAGGCCCATGCCGACGGTGGTGATGGTGGCGGCGTTGCCAACCTGCTCGGCGTTCCAGTCACCGATCGGACCGATCCCACCCAAAGCAGGGCTGCGCGCGGCCGACGAAGCGGTGGGCGTGACGCTGGTAGCCGGCCCGCACGCGCCCGCCCCGCCGCCGAAGATCAAGGTGGTGGCCAGCCCGGAGCACAGCAGCAGGACGCCGGTGACCGCGAGGGCGATCCCGGACAGCATGCGGGTGGTCATGACTGGACTCCTTCGAGGCAGGGCCGGCAGCGGGCCGGCGGGTCGCGAGGACGGTGAAGGCCACGCGGGCCTGTGGAGCGGCGGCGCGCGGCCTTCGGGCAGGTGCAGGAGTCAGCGGGCGAGGACGGCCACCTTCTCGCCGTGCAGCAAGGGCGCCCCGTCAGGGCCTTTGATGTGGGCGTTGATCCAGATGCGGTAGGGGTGGCCGTCGCGGTCGATGAGGCGTCGCCAGTGGCCGCGGACGACGAACCGCACCCGGTAGTGCCACTTGGGCTCGCCGTCGGGCGGTTCGGCGAGAGGGCTGGTGCGGCGCAGCATGACCACACGGGTGTCATGGCGGATGCTGGCCCGCACAGCACGGCGGCGCGCAGCGCGGTCCAAGGGGGCGGCGGCGACGGTCGCGAGGGGTTGGGCCTGGATACGCCAGAAGGCATAGGCGACAGCGGCGCAGGCCCGCATCGCGGTCGTGGTCTCGTCAATACAGAACCGGCCGTCGGGCGCCGGTTCCCAGTCGCGGTCGTCCCCGTCGAGGACCGGCAGGTCGGGGCGGGGGTCAACGGGCCGGCCGATGGGCATCTCGGTGAAGTCGGTCAGCACATAGGGGCCGAACTGGCGGGCGAGGTCGGGCCGGTCAGCGAGCTGCACACGACGGCGCACCGCCGCCGGGTCGTGCGCGTCGTGGTGGTCGGCCCAGCCGGCGATGGCCCAGAAGGACCGGCCGCTGCTGGTGTTGGTGGTGCGGGCCCAGGTGATCGCCCCGATCGAGGACACCTCACCGCTGACGCCGCGGTGGTAGATCGGTTCGGGAAGGAACAGCACCCCGCCGTCGTCGGGGGCGACGTCGGCGGGAAGCACCTCGCCGGTCAGGTCGAGGGCCGCCGCGGCGGCGGCGATGATCGCGGTCATCGCGGGGGCGATGACGTACGGCTCGCCGAATCGCCACGGGTTGGCGGTGATGGCACGGACCGCGGTGAGGACCTTCGCCATGCCCCCGGAACTGGGGCTGGGGTGGTCGGCGAGACGGCTGCCGAAGAACGCCTGCAGGTACTGCGCCGCGAGCGGACTGCGGTGATAGTCGACCATGCGGGCGCGCAGGTCCACGGCGGTGCGGGCGTAGCCGGCGAGTGTGTCGTTCGGTAGGAAGTTCACGGTTTGCCTCCAGGGTGCGTGCTCAGGCGGCCGACGCCGCCACTGGTGGGCGCCGGTCCAGCCGGGATTCCGGCGGCACCGCGCCCGGTACGAGTGCGGGCCGCATCACAGGTGTCGGCGGATGGGCCGGGGTGAACCAGCCGGTCAAGCGACGCGGCATGGCGGGAACCGCGGCGCGCCCGCGTGCGATCGCGGCCGGACCCGGCGAAGGCCGCGGGGCGACGGTGGCGGCGCGGCGGGCGCGTTGTTCGGCGCGCCGGGCGGTGCGCAGCGCCCAGCAAGGACCCTGCTGTCCGCGGCACTGCAGGTTCGTGCAGGCACCGTCGGGTCCCGGGTGGTGGGCGGCGGCGACGTCGACCGCGAGCGCCCACAGAAGCCTGTCGGTGACGTCCACCGGTAGCGCGGTGCGGTCGCTGGGACGCCGGCTGCGGTCCTCGGGGTGTGCGGGGTGTGCCATGGCGGATGGCCCTTCGGTCGACGGATCTCGGGCATGCACGGTCGCCGCCCGACACGCGCCAGGGCCCTGGGAAATGCTGACGTCCGGACGACAGACGACGACCAGCGCTGATCGACGCTCATCTCTTGATCGAGGTCAAGTCGTGCTGGACGGGGTGAGAGGTCACCGGCCCTCACAGCAGCGAGGGGTCACCGCCCACTTCCTCGACCTGCGCGACGCGGGCGACAAGCCGGGCCCGGTCGAGCAGCGCCCGCCACCGGTGGTCTGCGCGCAATCACGGCGCACGTGGGTGGGGTCGACGGTGGTGAGCAGCGGCCGGGAGACGGCTGGCCGTTGCTGTCGCCGAGCGGGTCGATGAAGGCGCGATGGATGCCGTCGTCGGGCGTCATCGGTGTTGGCGGTTGAGTTCCGGAGCACAACCGGATACGCCGGACGTGCAGCGGTCGAGGCGCGAAGCCTTGCCGGCGGTGGCGACGGCCGACCACCGGCCCAGGTTTGCTACTCGCTGGGAACCGGCCGCTGTGGGCCGGTGACCGGAACGTGCATGAACGTGCGGCTAGAGCTGTAAATGCTGTGAACAAGGGCCATTGCCACGACCGCCTACACGAGGCGGTGCCGCAGCCCACATCGCCCCTCGTTGGTGCATCATGCTGTCTCATGTTCGTGGATCAGCGGCGTTTTCCCTTCCTGGCCGATCTTCGGGCACAGTGGGAGGTCATCCGGGACGAGTGCCTTGCTCTGCCTCGGGAGACCTATCAGCCATGGGTGCAACGCGAGATGTACGGCCAGGGCTGGAGCGTGTACGGCCTCGTCGCCTTCGGGAAACGGATCGAGGAAGCGCTCGACGCGTGCCCGCACACCGCCTCCGCGTTGACGAAGGTCCCTCACCTGACGACCGCTGGGTTTTCTCGAATGGCTCCTGGTACCCACATCAAGCCCCACCAGGGATGGGTGACGACCGTCTACCGCGCCCACCTCGGGCTGGTCGTGCCAGAGGACTGCGCGCTGCGCGTGGGCGACGAGACCCGGCAATGGAGCGAGGGCGAGAGCCTCGTCTTCGACGACACCGTCACGCACGAGGCGTGGAACTACGGCTCCAGCGACCGCATCGTGCTTCTGTTCGACTTCGCCCGTCCCGGCTACGAGGACATGCCGCAAGACGAATTGCCGGCTTCGGTGGCAGGCTTCGTGCGGCGCGGCGGATGAGCGAGACAGGCCGGCCCAGCTCCGCGGCCCTGCTTCATCCTGCCGGTTCGAGGAACTCGACCGCATACCAGGCCACTGCAACACCTGAGGACGTCACGCTACGCGCAGCGCCCTACGCGGTAGACCCAGATGCCGTGTCGTTGGCTGCCCGGACCAGGACTACCTTGCCCCGATGACGTTCAACTTCGGGATCCCCGGCTACCAGCCAGACTGGCGCCACGGAATATCCGACATCGCCAGCCGTCACGCCCAGCGACTACGGGGCCTCGTGGGCCGCAGGCTGACGTCCACCTGGGTGGTCTGGGATGACGACGACGATTCGTGGTTCGCCGACTGCCCGATGGTGCTCGACTTCGATGAGGAACGCCTGGAGATCAACCATCAGAAGTTCGACGACATCTCGATCACCTGGTGCACGATCGACGTGACCCGGGCGCCGGTATGGCCGACATCGGATGGCTTTCGCCTGCGGTGGCGCGACGATGCTCCCGCGTCGTTGGCTGCTCGACACGGGCAGCGCCTGGCGGAGGTGGAGCTCCTGGAGTACGTCGGGGGCGACATGGCGGACGGCAGCGTGGCCCTGGGTCTGCGATTCGCCGATGACTGGCTGACGATTTACAACGCCCTGGACGAGAACGGGATCGAGGTCGGCGAGATCTCCCCGCAGTACCGCCGACACCGTCTGAGCTGAGCGCGACTCCGAAATCGACGGCAAGGTGGTCAGGGGCATAAGCGTGCGAGTTCATGACACGGGTTGAAGCTGAACGAGGACCATCCAGGTGTCACCATCGGCGCGATACGTCGCACGGACCCGGTATTCGCCCGGGCAGAGATCGATCACGAGGTGGTTGTCGGGCTCCAACTCCGCCCCCGGCCACGCCGAATCGAACATCACAACTGGCCCGTCCACCACCCAACGGACATTGTTATCTGCGTCCCAATCCACGCCATCACGTACCGCTCGGCGGGCAGCGCTCACCAGATCGTCTTCCTCGTACGCCGCTGCCCACCGCAGGAACAGCCGTTCCGAGGACAGGTACGTCGTCATTGCCGGCTCGTCGCCCAGAACAAGCGCCTGCCGCTGACCGATGGCGACCACGCCGACGTAACCGTCGATCGCGCACGCCCGGCCGTAGTCCCCCCAGCTCTCCACGGGTCCATCCGTGCTATCAGCGCCGCTCCACAGTGACAGCGCCGATTGCGGGGCGACGAGCAGCGGCCCGCCAGCCGACGAAACCCACGTGTACTGCAATGACCTACCTCCCGTCGTGATCTTGCCAGGCAACGTCGATACACGAGTGCCCGCCGAGACGCGGCAGAACGCTGTCCTCGCGCACGTCGTCGGCGGGCGACCCCCTTCGGTGTCCGTTAGCGGTTAGCGGCGACGCAGGTCCCGCGGGCGGGAACCCGGCGGGGGACCGGTGCGGCTGTTGATGGCGGTGGCGCCATGGACTCCGGCACCGGATTGTTTGGCCTGATACATCGCGGTGTCGGCCTGGTGCAGCAGGGCCCGCGGGCTGACGCCGAGGGCGGCGCTGGTATGCCCGACGCTGGCGCGCAGAGTCAGCGTGTGCGCGCCGAGGTCGACGGAATGGCGGCCGACCGCCCGCCAGGCGGCGCGCGCGGCGGCGGCAACGTCGTCGGGGCCGCCGTCGACCAGCAGGGCGAACTCATCGCCGGACAGGCGCGCGGCGAGGCGCACCGGCCCTCGCAGGGCGGCCAGCCGCCGGCCGACCTCGGTGAGGACCTCGTTGCCGGCCTCGTGGCCGAAGGTGTCGTTGACGGCTTTGAAGCCGTCGAGGTCGAGCAGGACGAGCCCGAACGGGGCATCGGCGCGTGTGGCGCGGGTGAGGGCGGCGAGCAGGGCCCGCCGATTCGGTAGGCCGGTGGTGTCGTCGTGGCCGGCGGCGTAGCGGGCGCGGGCCAGCGCCTGCTGCTGGCGCCACAGCAGCGCTGCGGCGAGGGCGAGACCGGCGAGGACTCCACCGGCGGCGGTGACGATCGAGGTCAGGATGGGAGACACTTCGGACGCTCCTTTCTATGGAAGGAGCACCGGAGGCGGGCGTGGTTCCGGGAAGTTCGACGCCCGCCCCCGGGCTACCGGCAGGGCGGGATCGTTCAGACGGTCGGGTCGGCGAGGGCGAACGTGGCGGGTTTCTCGGCGACCAGGACCGCTCGCCCGGTTCCGACGAGCTTCACGGCGGCGTTGTGGACCGCGCCCGCGCTGGCCTTCTTCGCGCCGGTTCCCTCGTTGGCCCGGTCGACCAGCCTGCACAGCTCACTGACCTTGTACTGCCGGCCGGGGTTGGCCTCGAGGACGTCGAGAATCGCGCCGCGCAGGGAGCCCGACGCCCGCCGGGTAGGGGTTTGTGCCGCCTCGCCCGTCGTTTGCGTGGTCGGCGGTGCGGCCGGTGCTTCCGTGAAGGGTTCACCCGTGGTGCTGTCGGTGGCCGTGCCAGCAGGCAGACCATCCGGTGTGGCCGGTTCGGCGTCCGCATCGTTCGCTGCGGACGTCGCTCCGATGGCCTGGCCGATGCTGTCGGCCGCGATTGACACCTCGAGCTCGGCAGTCGAGCGGGCGTTGTCGTCGCCGTGCTCGGTGTCGGTGCCCTCGGCCTCAGCGGCCGCCTCGGCTACCGCGTCGGCATCACCAGGAGCCGGCGATGCCGATTCCTGGAGGGCGTTCGGCTGCCCGCCGGCGGCAACCTCAACGGCTGGCCGATCGTCGCCGTCTTTGTCGTCAGCCTCCCCAGTGCCCTGCCTGTCGCCGCCGATCGGACCGTGACCGGCGGAGGTACCGGGTGTGTCGGTGTCGCGGGTAGCGGGCTCCGCTGCGGGCTCACCGTGTCCGCCCTGTTCGGTATGCGCGCGGCCGGCGTCGGTCAGCCGCCACAGGGTGGGTCCGGTGTCGCTTCGAGTGGGCTCGGCCAGTCCCGCGCTTGCCAGGGTGCGCAGTTTCGGGGTGGTGGTGGAGTAGCCGAGGCCGGCGTCGGTGGCGATGGCAGCGGCGGTGGCCTCGCCGAGCCGGTGCAGCGCGGCGAGGACCTTCTCGACGCTGGGTGCCAGTGGCGCTGGTGCGGCCGTGTCGGTGGTCGTGCTGGTGGGGGTGCTGGTCATGGGCGCGTGGCCCCCTTTCTCCTGCCCTCGGCAGGGGTTGGTGAGTGAGGCGTGCACTGATGCACGCTTCGGATCGGGTTTTGATCAAGTCGTCTGCCCGGGATGCGGGACTCTGCGAGGCGCGTCCAGGTGTGCCGCCCGGTGATCGCCCGCCGGACGGCACGGTAGGGACCGGGGTCAGTGGGCGGCGTGGTAGGCGTCGCGCACCGCGGCGGGGATGACGCCGCCGGTTCGTGGCTGGGGCAGGTTCAGCTCCTGCCAGTTCACGGTCCACCACCAGGTGCGGATCTCCTGGCTCTGGGTGCGGCCGGTCGCGGTGTCGTCCTGCCGCCGTGGTGGCCGGGGCTGTTTCGGCAGGCGCCGTCCGGCCGTGATGAACGGGCCGAACGCCGCGGCCATCCGGTCGAAGTTGCCGGCGGACAGGTCGATCTCGTAGGTGACGCCGTTGAAGGCGAACTGGTAGGTGGCGACGTCGTCGGTGGAGCCGTCGAGGTCGTCGATGAGGATCGCGGTGGTCTTGGTGGCCACGAGGGCCACCTCCTTTCCTCTCGGGTGGGTTACTAGGCGGGCTGGTGGGTGCCGAGGCCGAGCTGGTGGCCGATGACGGGCCCGCGGTGCACAGCGGCGACGGCGGCGGGCAGGTGTCGGCGTTGCCAGCCGTGCAGGGCGGCGGTGAGGTCAGCTCGGTACTTGCGGTGCTGAGTGAGGGCGGCAGCGAGGCCGGCAGCTTGTTCGATGCCGTTGTTGGCGCCGCGCGCGGTGTGCGGGCGGACGGGGGCGAGGGCGTCGCCGAGCAGAACGGCGTGACCGGCGCCGACGGGCCAGACCATGCGCTGCGGTGGGGTGATGTCGAGGACCGGTACCGCCATCCGGGTGGTGGTGGCGTGCACGACGGCGGCGTGGTCGGCCGGGAGGAGCAGGTCGGCGTGGGTGTCGACGTGGGCGCGGGCGGCGGGGCTGACGTGCCGGGGCAGGGCAAAGACCCGGCGGGTGGGGTCGGCGCCGAACCGCTGCGCGTACTCGGCGCGGGTGCAGTCGAGGTAGAAGGTCCAGTCGCAGCCGCCGGGTACCGGGGCGAGGTTGAACTGCACGCCCGGGCAGGGCTGCAACCGCAGGAAATCCCGCAGCCCGGGCTCGGGGGCGATGTCGGCGATGCCGCGGTGAGCGACGTAGCCCGCGTACCGCAGGGCCCGCTCGGGATCCAGCAGCCGGCGGCCGGTGGAGGACCGGCCGTCGGCGAACACGACCAGGTCGGCGGCCGCGGTGTGGCCGTCGCGGAACCGCAGCACCGGCCGACCGGCCTGCTCGGCCAGGGCGGTGACCGTCATACCGGTGTGCAGGACACCGGCGGGCAGGCGGCGGATCAGCGCCTGGTGCAGCAGCGTCCAGGTGGTGTTCCGCCCCGGATAGGTACGCCGGATCGTCTCGGCCGGCTGGCGGTCGCGGACGGTCATTTGAACGATGGCCTCGGAGTCTGGGCCACGAACTCGTGCTGGCCGATGTCGAGGCGGTCGAGCACGTCGAGGGCGGGGTGTTCCAGGCCGATGAGGCCGCCGCCCAGCGGCGCGGACGCCGGCGCGGCCTCGAAGACGGTGACGTCGTCGAATCCGGCGTGCAGCAACAGCAGCGCGGTGACCGGGCCGGTGATACTGCCGCCAATGACGGCGATGCTGGGCTGGCGGCCGGAGGACGGCCTGGTGGCGGATCTCATGAGAGGGGTTCCCTTCTGGAGGGCGGGAAACCCGGGCACGGCCGTGCCCGGGTGTGCGCGAGTGCGCGGGTCGCCGGGCATCGGCCAGGTGGTGCCAGTGAGAAGGCGGGTCAGCGACGGTGGACCGCGGACCCAGGTCGGCCGCCTTGATGCGGCGGGCGGATGGAGGTTCGGAAGGCGCGGTGCCGGACGGCGTCCGCTGGTGCGCGAGGTGCGACCGGGCCGGCAGGGCGGCGCGGGAAGGTGTGGTCTCGGCGGGTTAGCGGCCGGGCGTGGTGAACGGAGGCGGCACGGGAAGGATCCGCCGGGCCCGCTGCAGCACCTCGTCGGCGACCGTGATCAGCGGTGTCGCGTCCGGGGGCGTGGACGGGGTCGTGCGGTGCCAGCCACTACCGGGGCTGCTCGCGATGATCGTCCAGGTGAACAGCGGGGTGAGGACCTCAGCGACCGCCGTGCTCTGCGTGGCGTAGCTATCGCGGCAGACCCGAACCCGCAGGACGTACCCGTCGATGTGGTGCACCCGGGTCAGCTCGTAGGTGCCGTGGCCGCGCTGGTGGAACACCTCGTCAACGATCACCGCGACCGGCCCTCCGGGTCGGTGGCGCGGGTCGTCGCCTCGGACGCGACACGGATCCAGGGCCACTGGTAGGCGCCGATGGCGTAGCAGCGGTTGGCATCCGGGACGATGCGGTCGTGCTCGACCCAGCGGCTGCCCAGGCCGTCGTCGTCCTCCCACTCGACGGTGACCTCGTCGCCGTCGAACCGCAGCCGGGGATGCTCGCCGGGCATGTCACCGGGGTAGAGGGCGTCGAGGTGGGCGGCCATGCGCTGCACCGCGAACCGAGGGAAGCGGCACAGCACCCCGGCGCGGGAGAGGGTGGTGTAGCCGGTGGCGACCATGGCGCGGTAGGCGCCGCCGCCGACCACGTCGCAGGTCACCGTCGCCGGAGTCCAGGTGGCAAGCGGCGGGCTGATGTCGCCGCGGCTGCGGAAGACGCGGTAGCGGACGTCGCTCGCCGGGTCCGGGTGCAGCCCGAACCAGCGCATCCCGTGGCGGCGGGCGCAGCGGAGCAGGTCGAGCAGGTCCCGCCGGCCGTCGAGGTGTTCGGTGTGCAGGGGCAGGAATCCGTGTCCGTCGTCAGTAGGGATCGGGTTGCCGGTGGCGCCGGTGGCGGTGTGGGTCCAGGTTTCGGCGCGGACGCGGTGGTCGGCGCCGTCGGCGTCGTACCAGCGGGGGACGCCGTTGGAGGACAACCAGTCACCGTCGATGTCGTGGGACCAGATGAGCGCGGCCTGGTCCGGGACGCCGGCCCGGTACTGCTGCCGGGTCCTACGGTGCGCGCCGGTGGAGGCGGCGTGTTCGGCGAGCGGCAGGACGTCGTCGACGCGGAACCACAGTCGATCGGACATGGCGGGAAACCTCCTGATGTGTGGAAGAGGGAAAGGTCGGCCGCTTCGCTGGCCAGGCTTGCGAGGCGCCCCAGCCCGGGGCGCCGGGCGGTGCCCGCACGGGGCCGGCAGCGAGTCCACGCCACGCTGCTCCGGCCCGCGGGTACGACGACGCGTGGCCCGCAGAAGCGGGTCGGTCGTGGTCCCAGGCGGGCGTGGTTCAGGTGGCAATGGACGTGGCGTAGGGGCAGTGGCTGCATTGGTCGTGGCGGGGTGTGCGTCGCAGGGCTCGAAAAGCCTCAGGGGCGCGGCGGTAGAGCTTGCGTCTGCTGCCAGGAGCCGGCGCGGCGCGGGTGGAGTTGCGTGGAGCCGGTCGGGTCGCCGCCGATCCCCAGGGAAGAAGGGGATGGGCGGTGGTGCCCGACCGGTTCCGGTGCCGTGGTGCTACAGGGCGACGGCGAGCAGCCGCTGGTCGGTCTCGACGGTGTCGAGGTACCGCATCGCCTGCTCGAGGTAGGTCACCCGGTGAGTCAGGGCGTCGCTCGCGGGTGCGAGCTTGTGCCCGTCCGGCGTGAGCAGGGCGTCGCCGCACACGGCGGTGGTGGCGCTGTAGTGCTGGTAGGCCATCGGGCCTGCCTGGAACATCTCCAGCTCACCTGGGCCGAGGCGGGCGGCGCCGTAGCTGGCCGCGTTGTGCATCCGCATCGCGTTGACGCGGGGTTGCTGGTGGAAGTCCGCCTCGGCCCGCTCGCGCGGGTAGCGGGCGGGGTCCGCCAGGTGACGGGCCAGCAGGGTCGGCCACGGGGTGGCCGGCCGGGTGCCGTGCACGACCTGCTGCCACAGTTGATGGCGAATGCCGGCGCCGACGCCAGCGGCGTGGCGCATGGCGGCGAGGTCGAGCAGCTTGACCGGTCCGCCGGCGCAGTACACCGGACGTCCCTTGCGAGGTGCGACCAGGTCGCGCCGCTGCCACAGCCACATGTCCGGGATGGCCCAGAAGCGGGGCTGCAGGGTGCCGGACACGCCGAAGTGCCGGTCGAGCTGGGTGGCGGTCAGGGCCTGCGACGGCAGTCCGTCGGGCAGGCAGACGATCATGGTGTTGATCGTCGCGGTCTGCGCGACCACCGGGCTGGTGGGCGCCGTGGTGCTGGCGGTGGTGGCCGCAGGGGTGAGCTTGGGGCCCGGGCGGGGCGTCACCGTCGGCACGCGGGTGCCGAAGCGGCTCAGCGGAGTCGCGGCACCGTTGGTTGCGGTCATCTGGGGTTCCTCCTTCGGTAGGGCGCGTTGTCGGGCGCGCGGAAGCGGCCGGCCCACCGGGTACATGGGTCGACTCACGGGACGAACAGGGATGGGTGCAGCAGAGGGCTGCTGGTGGAGCGGGATGGTGCGGGTTCGTGCTGGTGGTGCTGTGCGACCTGAGGGTCGCCGCGCGGCGCGGGCGCCGACCGGCCGACAAGGGCGGGTGGGCGGAGCGCACCGTGAGGTGCGGCGGTGGTTCCCGAGGTGGGACCGGACCGGGTGGAGCGATATATGGGTGAAGGTGGTGCCGATGAAGGTAGCGGCCGGATCTGTCAGCGCCGGCCGCCGTCATGATCGTCAGTAGTGCCGTCGACCTGCACTGTCAGACGACCGCTCGATTACGCGGGCGAGGGACGGCGGGACTGTGAGATCCGGTCGGTCTCACAGCCGCCCACGACGGTGGACGGCTGCTCTGCGCGTGCGGTGAAGGTGAATGTCAGGGCTCCGGGTCGGGGCCGCTGGGGTCGGTGTCGGGGAAGCGGTGCGGGTTGGTGGCCGGGTTGTCCGGGCCGTGGTCGCAGGGCAGTTCGTGCAGCCAGCGGCGCGGCCCGGGGTCGGTGGTCAGCGTCCAGGCAGGCCCGGCGGGGTGCTCGCCGTGAAGGCCGGTGGCCACGGGCATGGCGGTGGGCACCCCGGCGAGGGCGTCGAGGAGGTGCTGCTCGCGGCGGCGGCCGGGGACGCGCAGCAGCACCGGGTAGCGGGGCCCGTAGCGGGCGAGCTGCTCGTAGGCGCGCAGCTTGCGCAGCACGGTACCGAGGGGTTCGGTGCCATTGTCGTGTTCGAGGAAGAACCCGACGGTGCGCCCTCCGGCGTGCCAGATGCCGTGTCCGTCGGGCTGGACACCGGTGCCGCTGCCGGCGGCGTAGGACGCGGCGGCGAAGGCGGCGGTGGTGTGCTGTTCGGACCACCACCGCGCCAGCCGGGCGTTTTCGTCGGTGCGGGCGTAGCCGAGCAGGTCGATGAACAGCTGGTTGGTGCCGAGCAGGTGGGGCAGGCGGCGGCTGCCGATGATGCGTTCGGTGCGGTCGATGCTGGTCCGGGGAGCGCGGACGCCGGCGTGGTTCGGGTCGTTGAACTGGGTGGGGTGGACCACGGTGCCGAGCGGTCCGAGGGTGTAGAGGTACTGGCCGCTGCCGGTGGTGACGTCGGCGAACCGGCTGACCGCCTCCATCTGGTGCAACTGGGCGAGTCGGAGCCGGGCCGAGCGACGCGATGGGAACAGCGCCGTAGTGATCTGGTCGGTGGACAGCACGTAGTGCTCGGCGAGCCACCGCAACAGCTGATGATCACGGGCGGTCAACCGACGAAGCCGGTCAAGACGAGCAAGACGAGACGACGACCGGGACCCAGACGAAGAGGCGGAGGAAGAGGCAGAAGCCGAGCGGGAGACGGAGTTGTTGGTGGACACGGTGGATGCTCCAAGCGGAAGAGGAGTCCCTCCGAGGGAGGGTGTCTGAGTTCGGTGAGATGGTCACCGGAGGCTGGACACGGCCGGTGAGCGGCACTGACAGACCCGGACGGCCGGATCTGTCAGTGCGGTGTGATGATCGGTGGTGAAGGGCTGGTGAAGCCCGCACGGAAGGGGCGACCGGGACTCGGTCGACCTCGGTCGACAGATCTGTCGATCTCGCGTCAACCGTCCTGCGGCGTTCAGGTGTTCGCCTTCGGAGCGCTCTTGCCACGGGACCGGCGGTTGTCGTCAGGTCGGGCCGAGAACCGGTCGACGAGGTCGTCGATCGCGCTGGTGTCCTGCGCCGGCACCGCCTCCGCTGCGGCCTGCCGGATCACCGTCGCCTCACCCACGACCGGCTTCGGCGGCCGGGTCTTGAGGGTGAACGCCGGCGTCTGCCGCCCACCGACGACGAGGCGCCCGGCGGCGGTGTAGGCGTCCAGGTGCGTCAGGTCGTGCTCATCGAGCTCGGGCAGCGTGTGCCGGGCGAGCACGCGGGCGTCCTCCGGGGCGACGGAGAAGTACAGCTTGTTGCGGGCGTTCGCCGACGCGGCTGCCAGTAGGTCCTTCGGGAACTGGGCCAGGTCCTGGTGCGCGAGGACCATCGACAGCCGGTACTTCCGCGCTTCCGCCAACATCGAGTCGAGACTGTTGGCGAGGGTCAGGAAGTTCTGACACTCGTCGATGATCAGCGTGGCGTCCCGGCGTCGGTCGGCGGGCACGCTGGCGCGGGCGGTGGCGGCCTGCCACACCTGGGCCAGCACGAGGGAGCCGAGCAGCTTGCTGGTGTCCTCGCCGAGCTGGCCTTTCGGGATTCTGACGAGGAGCGCACCGCCGTCGAGGACCTTGCCCATGTCGAAGCTGGACCGGGGGTAGCGCATGGTGCGCTTGACGAAGTCCCGCAGCAGGAACGCCCGCAACCTCGCGAGGACGGGACCGATGACCTGGGAGCGCAGGGCCGGGTTGAGCTGGTCGTACCACTGCCAGAACCCGGACAGGCCGGCCGGGTCGTCCAGGCCGACGGTCATCGCGCTTCTGAACTGCGCGGAGTTGAGCAGGGGCGGAATGTGCTGGAGGGTGACGTTGGCGTGCCGCAGCAGGGTCAGGCAGGCCACCCGCATGACGTCGTCCATCCGCGGCCCCCACGCCTTGGCGAAGATGTTCCCGAAGATCGACACGAGGTTGTCCACGACCAGGTCAGGGTCGTCGCCGGACAGCGGGTTGAGGGTGGGCGGGTTGGGCTGGTCGGGGTCGAACAGCACCACCCGCCCGGCGACGCTGGCGGGGAGCCGGTCGAGGATGTCGAGGACCATGTCGCCGTGCGGGTCGATGACCACGGTGCCCCGGCCGGCTCTGATGTCCTCGACGGCCATGTTGACCAGCAGGGTCGTCTTCCCGGAGCCCGTCGACCCGACCACATGCAGGTGATACCTCGCATCCGCCACGGACAGGGCCACCGCGTGGCCACCGACTTCGGCGTCACCCAGAACCTTCGTGGCTCGGCCGCCGGTCGGTACCGCCACCGGGGCGGGCATGGACTTCGCCCGCGCCCGATCCAGCCCCGGCACGGCCAGATCCCGCGGCAGCGCGGCCAGGACGGCCAGCTCGGGGGTGGAGGCCAGGAACCCTGATCCGAGCCGCCGGGTGGCCAGCACGGCCACCGGCTGCGCCATCCGCGCCCGGTGCGCGATCCGGTTGCGGCCGGCGTACACGGCGAACGACGAGGCGACCGCGTCCGCGATACCGCGTAGCCTGGCCTGCGGCCGGGACCCACCACGGTGGTTGTTCTTCGCGACGGCGTAGCGGATACCGATCGTCCACAGCGGCTGGGCGGTCTTGTCGAGGATCGCCCGCACGTCCCGCTCCACACCGGGATCCCGGCGGCCGGCCGGCTGGCCGCCGCTGCGGGTGGTGGTGCGGCCGGGAAGAAACGCCTCGATCAGCCACAGCAGCGGCGCGGCGGGATCGATGGCCGGTACGGCCGTTTTGCCGTCGCGGAGCCGGCCGGCGGCGCGGCGGGCGCGTGCGGCGCGGCGGGGGGCGGCGGGGCGGGCGAGGATCTGCACGCAGGCGTACTCGTCCGATTTGAGCTGCGACCCGGTGGACATCAGCGCCCGCAGCGGGTCGTTGTCGTGGTCGGTGTTGATCGGTAGCCACTCCGCGGCGGTCGGGAGCAGGTGGCCGCCGACGGCGGCCGGCATGTCGAGTGGGATCGGCCACGGGGCCTGGTCGTCGGTGGTGCAGGCGGCGCCGGGCCAGGCGGCCCGCACGGCGGCCTCGACCGCCCCGGCCGGCACTGTGCCGGGCACCCAGATCGAGATGAGGAGCTGCCGGCCGGTCCAGGTGTACTGCCACACCACGTGCGGACTGCCGTACAGCAGCCGGCGCGGGCGCGACGGGGTGAGCGTGCCGTGCAGGTTCGCCCACAGCGCGGCGGCGCTGTGCGGGTCGACCTCCGGTGGTGGAGCGACCGTGACCAGGCGGGCCCGGTCAGCGTGGCGACGATGCCGCCACCCGTCGAGCAGGTGGCGCCCGGCGACGGACGCGACCAGCAGGGCGGCGGCGACTGCCAGGAGCCACGGCCGGTCTACCACCCATTCGGCGGTGTGCAGAACCCAGCGCGCGGGCGCGTTCGGCGGGAGGATGACACCGGCGTCCGGCCCGGAAGGACTGGGTGCCGGCGGCGGCGATGCGACAAGGGGCGGTGTCACAGGTCCTCCTCCCCGTCGTCGAGGTCGGCGAGGTCGGACGGTGTGGTGGTTGCGAGAAGATGTTCGGCTTGCGAGGAGATCGACTCGAACGCGGTCCGGTTTGTGCCGGAGATCAGCAGGCCGTGCCCGACCCGGGCCGACAGCAGCATCCGTCGTTCTCCGGCGGTCAGGCCGAAGGCGTCGGCGACCTGGTCGATGGCCTGCGGGGCCTGCTTGAGCAGCACCTGCGTGGCCGCATTCGCGACGACGGCGTGGCCGAGGTCGGTGCCGAGCACGTCGGCGACGTCCTGGGTGATGACCGACAGGCCGGCGTTGCGCTTGCGGCCGGCCTTGCTCATCTTGAACAGGAACCGGGCGCCTTCCCCGTCGCGCATCAGCAGCCACGCCTCATCCACCACAACCAGCCGCCGCGCCTGCGGCGAGGAGGTGGTGCGGTACTGCCGGGGGAGGTCGACCTGCCGCCAGATCTCGTCCAGCGCGAGCAGGGTGCCGACGGTGCGCAGTTCGTCCGGCAGGTGCCGCAGGCTCCAGACCACGAGGTGCCCGTCCGGGCGGGTCGTGGTCGGTGAGTCGAACAGGTCGGAGAACGACCCGGCCACCCACGGCGCCAGCCGGGCGGCGAGTTCGTGGGCGGCGCCGTTGTCGTCGGCCCGCAATGTCGCGGCCAGATCCTTCAGCAGGGGAGCGGGCCGGTGGTGGGTGGCCGGGTCGGCGGTGATGCCCGCCTGCCGGTACACCTGCAGGATCGCCCGGTCCAGGGCGGCGCGCTCGGCGGGCGGCGGTACCTGCCCCAACAGGACGCTGATCAGCGTGTGGAGGAACAGGCCGCGGCGGGTGAGCACGTCCGGGCGGCCGTCTCCGGCCGGCAGATCCAGGGGGTTGATCTTCACGCCGGGTGCGCCGAGCCGCACGATGGTGCCGCCGACCGCGTCGGCCAACCGGAGGTATTCGTCCTCGGGGTCGACGACGGCGACGTGGACCCCCTGGTACAGGTTGCGCAGCACGTCGAGTTTGACGAAGTAGGACTTGCCGGCGCCGGAGCGGGCGAGGATCACGCTGTTGTGGTTCTCCTGCGCCCACCGGTCCCACCAGACGATGCCCTGGGAGTCCGGGTTGACCCCGTACAGCACCCCGCCGGTGGTGGCCGGGTCGCCGGGCAGCGGCGCGGGCAGGTCCGCCGACGCGAGCGGGAACGCGGCGGCCAGGGCTTGGGTGTCCATGGTGCGGCGCATCTGCAGGCTGTCGGTCGCAAGCGGCAGGGTGGTGGTCCAGCCGGGCAGGTGCCGCCACGTCGCGGGCTGCACCTCGATCAGGGTGGACGCGGCCGCGGCCTTCACCTGCGCGCACGCGTCGAGGAGCTCGGCCTCGGTGCGGGCGTGCACAGTCAGGTACAGGCCGACGCGGAACAGCTTCGCCGCCCCGCGGGCGAGGCGTTCGGCGAGGTCGGCGGCGTCGTCGGCGGCGGCCTCCACGGACGGGTCGGCCAACTTCCCTTTCTCGGCATCGGCCCGCCGGGACGACTCGAACCGGGCGCGTTGGTTGCGCAGCCGGG
Source organism: Micromonospora sp. CNZ297 (assembly GCF_007827625.1). Classification (NCBI taxonomy): domain Bacteria; kingdom Bacillati; phylum Actinomycetota; class Actinomycetes; order Micromonosporales; family Micromonosporaceae; genus Micromonospora; species Micromonospora sp. CNZ297. The sequence goes on from NZ_VISU01000020.1 coordinate 119,117, forward strand.
ACGCCGCTACCGGGGCGGGGATCGGGTCGATGTGCAACGCGAGGTCGAGGCGGCCTGGCCAGGACAGCAGCGGCTCCAGCCACGCCGGCCCGACCTCGGCCGGATACCCGGTCACCACCAGCGTGGCGGCGTAGCCGTCCCCGACTCGCAGGAACCGGGGCGTGACCTCCACCGAAGCCGGTGCCACCGCCGCCGCCAGTCCTGCGGACGGCGGGCTGGCGCTGGGGTTGTCGTCGTGCGAGGCGCGTCGGCGCCTGACGAAGATCACGATGTCCTCCTGGTGCGTGGCCTCCTGACCGGAGGTCCGGTGATGGTGGTGTGGGGGGCGGCGAGTCCGCCGGGGCGGGGCGGCCGGTACGGGTCGGCGGCCGCGGCCAGGGCGGCGGTCGTCGCGTGGCCGTCGAGGGCGCGGGTGGTGACGCCCAGCCCGGACAGCGACCGGACCGTCTGGTCGGCGCGGCGCCGGGCGGCGTGCTCGCTGCGCTCGCCGCTGGTGGTGCGGGTGACGATGAGGACCTGCCGGCGCAGTGGGTCCCGCCGTTCGGCGAGGTCGTCGAGGAATCGGGCGTGGTCGGCCGCCGCGTCCGCGAGAGCCGGGTGCGGCATGGCGTCCGCCGCCTGGGCGAGGGTGCGGGCGGCGGAGTGCAGGTCGACCGGCTGCGCCGACACCACGATCTGCGTCGGCGTCGACAGCGAGTTCAACCAGCGGCCGAAGGTGCCGACCAGGGCGGCCTGCTCGTCGGCGGTACGCAACGCGAGGTTGACGCTGGTCGCCGCGACCATCGCCGCCTTCACACCGCCGAGGCTGATCTCCCCGTGGTCGTCGATGGCGTCGGCGGGCAGGTTCAGCGGGGCCGGCAGCATTACCTTCGACGCCGGGGCCTGCACCCAGTCGGGTGTTTTCGCGGTGGTGTCGGTGGTGGACAGAGCGCGTGGTGCCCGGGAGTGGCGGACCGCGGCGGTCAGCCACATGTCCATGGGCAGTCCGTCGCGGCGGCCGACCGCGAGGCCGAACACCAGGCCGCCGAGGACGACAGCGGCGCCGAGTAGCACCGGTGCGGGCACGATCGCGTGGAGGGCGCGCCAGGCGCCGTAGAAGATGACGGCGGCGACGGCGAGGATCGCGAGTTGCCGGAATGTCAGCCCGTAGAGCACCTTGTCCGGCGCGTCCACGTCGGCGGGCATGCGGGCGGTGACGGCCTGTTCGTCGCGGCGGTCGCGGTTCATCGCCGCACCGCCCCCAGGCCGGGGACGCGCAGCCCGCGGGTGAGTTGCTGGACCACGACGACCCGCACGACCGCGCCGACCGGGTTGCCGCCACGCCCGCCTGTGCCGCTCGTGGCGTAGCGGCGCATCAACCCCGGCACCTTGACCGTGGTCCACAGCAAAACCATCACGACGAACAGGTTGAGCACTCCGCCCGGTTCGACCGGCAGGCCCAGCAGCGGCAGCATGGCGCTGGTGTCCAGCAGCATCCACTGGCCGGCGAACAGCACGAACGCCTGCACCACCGGGATCGCCAGCATGGCGACGTACGACCGCCACCACAGGCGGGCCACACCCTCTGTTTGCGGCAGGGCGTGGCACGCGAGGGCGATCGGCGCGACCGCGGTGAGCACCAGCGCGACCGCGAAGCGGACGATCACACTGCAGGCCGTGGCGGCGAGCAGGACAACGATGATCGCCAGGCAGACGACGAACAGCAGACCGGCGCTCTGCTCCCGTGCGGCCATCAGGTGGGTCTTGACGGCGTCGAGGGCCCCGTCACCGTTGAAGTCTTGCGCGGTCAGGGCGGTGGTGAACGCGTTCGCGAACTCGATCAGCGTGCCGGCGATCAGCTGCGAGAAGTGGGCGGTGACGAACCCGACCACGCACCGCGGCAGGAGATCCTTGACGGTGTAGCGGGCGCGTTCGTCACCGCCGGCGACCATGGTGAGAACGCCAGCGGTGACGAACGCCAGGACGAAGACGGTGTCGACGATCCAGACCGACCGTCCGGTGAGGGCCTGCACCTGCGGCAGCGCGGTGACGTCCGGGGTGATCAGCAGCGCGCGGGTGATCGCGGTGATGAGCCCGTTCAGGCAGTCCAGCAGCAGACCGGCGAACCAGTCGAGGATCTGGTTGAGCGCCCAGGCCATCGTCAGCCTCCGACGATTCCCTGAACGACCCTCAGCAGGACGGGCGCGAGCACGGCCAGGCCGTAGCCGATCAGCGCGTTCTTCAACGCGCCCTTGGCCTTGTCGACCTGGACGGGGTCGCCGCCGGCGGTGGCCCAGTACACACCGGCCAGGACCAGGAACAGGGTGGCGACGGCGGCCAGGATGCCCATCACCCAGGCCTGCAGGTTGGCGATGACGGTGGGCAGGTCGTTGACGGCCAGGATGACCGGCTCACCGGCGTCGCCGTAGGCGACGGCGGGCACGGCCAGCATCCCGAGGGCAGCCGCGGCGGGCGCGGCGACCCGGGCGACGCGGCGAAGCGTGGACAGCGCGATGGTCAGAGCACGAGAACGTGCCCACAACGTGGGGAACATGGGTGGCTGCACCTCCCGCACCGGCTCATGGCCGGCGCGAATAGTCGAAGCGGCGGTCGGGGAGCCGCCGCCGGGCGCGGGAGACACATGCCGGACAGGGGAGCGCGGTGAACCTCGGGAGGAGCTCGTCCTCCCGTTCGGGTCAGCGGCGATCGATGAGGTGTCAGCGCATCAACGTGGCGCGGCACCCGAGGCACCCGGTCCCGTGTCAGCCCTATGTCCCGGCCCGACGGCGGGCGAAACCAACCTCCGCGTCACGTCGTGCTGGCGCCGGAGGAGTTCCGCACCCTCAAACCGGCGTTTGTGAGCCGTGGCGAACACCTGCCTGTCCCACAGCGCTCCGACACGACCTCACAAACCTCTAGCGGCCCTGGCCAGCACGCCTTTCCGACGCTGGTGACGGAGCCGCCCACAGCGTCGGCGCCGGAACCTCACAGCAGCCTCCTCGACATCCCCTGGACGCCGCTGTGGGAGTCCCGACAGCCCCCGCCCACGGGCACGGCGGTTCGCCGCCGTACCAGGGGATGGATGGGGAACCGGTCGCCGATGCGGCACGGCAGGCTCGCCGCACACGGTCGCGGGCCCGACCAGATGGTCGGGCCCGCGTGGGGGCGCTCTACGGGGGATGGCACCTCAGGCGGCTGCCAGCGTCACCCGCGCCGCGGCCGGTCGCGGACCAGCACCGCGGGCGGCCCGAATGTGTTGTCGTCGCTCGGCCGCCGCGGCGAGGTCCTCCTGCACCCGCGATGAGAGCACCTCGGTAAGGAACCCGGCGGCGAGCGCTTCGGCGATGCGCACGTCGATGCGTTCGACGCGCCGCCGCAGCGTGTCGACCTCCACGCCGAGCCGTGCGGCGATGGGTTCGATGGCCCGCCGGCCCAGCCGCAGGTCGATGTAGGGCTGCTCATCGCACTCATCGACGATGCCCACCTCGACGGCGCGGCGTACGAGGAGGTCCGGATGCCCGTAGGGCCGCTTCGGAGTACGCGGGCCGGTGACGTGCTCGAGGTCGTCCACCGGCACGGCCTCGGCGCCAGCACGCTGCCGCAGTTCATGGCCGGCCCGCCACGCGGCCATGCACAACGCCGCGTACGGCGCCGGGCGGGCCAGGTCAACCCGGTCGCGCAGCGCGGTCAGGAAACCGGTGAGGATCTCGGCGTCCAGGTCGTGGGCGTCGCCGGCCCAGCCGGTATGCAGCTGGCCGGCGTAGCGGCGCAGCGCTGGCATCGCCAGGGCGACCGCGGCGATGACCCAGGCCGGCCCGTCGAGGCGGGCGCGGCGGATCAGCTCCCGCCACACCACGTCCCGCACCGAGTAGGCGCGGGGATGCCTTAGCAGCCACTGCCGCAACGCCGGCAGCGCGATGACACCCCTGGGTAGACCGGTGTCATCACCGAGCTGCCCGACAAGCGAATCGAGGTCCAGGGACAACGGGTCGGGGTCGCAGGTCAGGTCGGCGAACGCGGTGTCCACGGCGTCCAGAGGCGAGTCGGGCCAGCCGGTGGCGGAGGAGGTCATGTCCGGAACTCCCATGTCAGAGACGAATGTCGATGACGGGCCGAAGCGGCAGCCGGCACGCCTGACCGCCATTGCGCCACCCCGGCCTCACGGACCTCTGACAACGCAGGCTGGCCGACATGGACACCGGGTCGACGCCATCAGTCGCCTCTCGCGACACCACCGCTCACTGACGATCGACGTCGACGTCCACCGTTCTGATACGCCACGCTGACCTGCGCGCTGACACGACCAGAGACGGACGGACATGCTCCGCAGCCGCGGCCGGATGAGAGGACGCGCCACCGCGGCGCTGGCCCGACGACGCCTCCCAGCCCGTCTCACAGTGCCTGACAGCGAACAGTGACAGACCGCGATCGGCTGGACGCCCCGCCGCCTGTCGGCGTCCACGGGGCGTGGGGTGCGCCGGCGTGCCGGCTGACAGCGTCCGTCCGCCGGGCCGTGACGGTCTGACGAGCCGCCGTCCGAATGACAGCTTCGGAGCCGGTGCCCTCGGTGGCGCCGCTGCTGTCCGGGGAAGTCGGACAGCGGTCTGACAATGCCGGCCAGCACTCCGTGTCATTGGCGTACGCCGCTGGTGTGGCCGAGGTGGCCGTGACACTGGGCGGCTGACAGAACTGGGTCGATCGTCGGCTCTGGCAGCCTCCCGATATTGATCCGACCCATGGAGTCGGCGCCCGCGTGAACATCCCGGAGCCCCAGGACAGCTAAGCGGACGGGAACCGGCTGTCAGAGATTCGTGAGATGACCGTGAGAGGGGCAGGTGTTCGCCACAGCTGACAAACACCGGTTTGAGGGTGTCAGCGCACCACGGCGCGGCGCGGAGCCGACACCACATGAGCGAGCACACGCCGCAGCACCACAATCCGCATCCCGATCCCACCGTCGACACCGGCCCGCTGGCCGAGGTCGACCCGACACCGACCGACCTGGTCGCCGGCGACCCGCCGGTACCGCTCACCGTCTGGCGCACCGCCCGCACCCCGGGCGACGCCAGCCGCAGCATCGGCACCCGACTGGCCGGCCGCCTCATCGCCGCCTACAGCCGCCCCGGCGAGGCGGTCGTCGACATCACCGGCGACCACGCCCTCACCCAGGCCTGCGCTGCCGGGGCACGCCGTCACCGCCCCGCGTGGTTCACCGACACGTCCAGCCTGATCATCGGCCCAGCCACCGTAGCCCCGTCCGCCGGCACCACCGGCGACGCGGAACCGGGGGAACAGGACGACCTGCCCGAGATGGGCGCCTGGTTCGGTGACGATCTCACCGACCCGCAACTGCACCCACCGACCGACACGGCGGCCGACCCGCCACCCGGCGGCTCCCTGCAGCAGGCGACCAGTCTCGTGGTCGCCTGCTGGCCCCTGCACGAGCACGCCGCCGCCAACCGGGTCCGGCTGGCGTGGCTGCTGACCGCCTGCGCCGCACTGCTGCAACCGGGCGGCTGCCTGATCCTCGTCGTCACCGTCCCGGCCGGCACCACCACCGGCCCGGAAGACTTCTCCGGCGTGGTCCAGGCCGCCGCCGGCGTTGGACTGGGCTACCTGCAGCACCTCGTCGCCGTCACCGCCGACACCGACGGCGACGCGTTCGTCTACCACGTCACCGACGAGGAACTACTCACCCTCACCACCACCGACCAGCGGTGGCAGATGGCGCACCTGCGAGTCCATGCGGACCTGATGGTCTTCAGCCAGGCCCAGAGCCAGCGCGACGCCCCGCGTCGACGGGGCGGGCGCGAGGGCGGTGGTGGCCGTGGCTAAGCACCGCGCAGACACCGTCGGCGACCCCGACGAGCAGAGCACACCGACTGCCCCCTTCACCATCGACCCGATCGGAGGTCATCGGGCTGCTGCCGGCCCGGAGGGCCTGTCGGTGTGGGCGACCGCGCAGGCCACCGGACCGGTCCAGCGCCGAGGACGGTACGTCCGTGAGTCGGTGCAGCACCCGGCGCGGATGCTTCCCGCGATCGCCGCGCACGCCGTCACCGCCTACACCCAGCCGGGGGACTTGGTGCTGGACCCGATGTGTGGGATCGGCACTACCCTGGTCGAGGCGATCCATTCCGGCCGCGACGCGATCGGCGTGGAGTACGAGTCCCGCTGGTCCGACATCGCCGACGCCAACATCAAGCACGCCCACACTCAGGGTGCGACCGGCCGGGCCGGCGTCATCCGTGGCGACGCCACCCGCATCCTGTCGCTCGTACCCGGGGCCCTGACCGGGCAGGTCGCCCTCGTGGTGACCTCTCCGCCGTATGGGCCGACCGTGCACGGCCTGGTGCGGCCCGGCGCCGACGGGGTGGCGAAGTTCGACAACGCCTACAACGACGGCACCGACAAGGGCAACCTCGCCTACCGCGACCTCACCGGGCTCGCCGACGGGTTCGCGCAGATCCTCGCCGGCTGCCACACTCTCCTACGCCCCGGTGGGGTCGTCGTGGTGACCGCTCGGCCGTGGCGCAAGCACGGCGAACTGGTCGACCTGCCGTCGGCCGTCATCGGCGCCGGCATCCGGGCCGGTCTCACCCCCGTCGACCGGTGCGTGGCGCTGCTCGCCGCCGTCCGCGACGGCGGTCTCGTGGCCCGGCCGTCGTTCTTCCAACTCCAGGCCGTCCGTAAGGCGCGGGCCGCCGGCACCCCCATGCACCTGATCGCGCACGAGGATGTCCTCGTGTTCATCAAGAGCCAGAGTTCCGGAAGTTCCCGCGAACCCAAGTGTTCTCACGGGGAACCCAAGGCGCGGTAGCGGGCTGCCTCATTCCTGTGCTGCCGCCCCGTGCGGCGCTGGGCGGGTCGGTCCGCCGCCCGTGGTCGAGACGTCACGGTGGGTGGGCTGACTCGTTTCCGTGCTGTCGCCCTGGGGGCTGACGAGGGTCTTGTCATGTCGTCCGCCGCCGTGTCGATCTGCCGGCGTGACGTAGTTGAAGCTTGGTCCCTATCTCCCGATTGAGGCACGTCCGCCGGGTTTAGCCGCGGCGCCGCGGTCCCCACCAGGGCAGGATCGGAGGAAGATCACGCAGCGGGTTCTTGGGAGGCTTGGGCATCGGCGATTCGTCATCGTCGCCGTCCCACCGTCGACCGTACTGATCGGGCAGGTTCCCCCAGCCCCAGTACGGCGTCGGCTCCGTCGGGACGAAGCCGAGCTGTTCCAGCGGATCGATCCGCTGTTCATCGACCGTGCACAGGTGCGCCCAGTCGTCACCCATGTCGAAGACGTAAGCGAGCTGTTCACCTGGGGTGAGCCGGCTCAGCTTGGTCTTGTCGCTGTCGACAGCACCGTCCGGGGCCTCTTCCCGGACCTGGAACGAGCAGACCGGTGTCTCGTCGGCAAGGGTGAACAGGCGCAGGTGTGCCAGGTCCCATCGGCCGAAAGCGTCATCGATCGCCGCGCCGAACTGCTCAAACGTATGCGTCCGCGCCGCCGCGAAGATCCGCCCTGGGCGAGGCCAGAAGTCCTCGCCACGGCCGGACACCAACTCAACCCGGATCGACAACCACGTCCGCGCCACCGCACCGCCTCCGTCACCAGCTGCGCAAAGAACGCTACCGGCGGCACCTCCCTCGGAGGCCGCCGGGGGCCAGAAGCCCAAGCTTGACATTGGAGCGACAAGACATCTCCAAGGCCGGCAGACGCGCCGCCATTAGCGGTGTCCATAGCAATGAGCCTTTTTCATCCTGCGTAGCGGTTGGCTTCGACGTGGTGCAGAACGAGGATGGCCTGCACGATCGTGGTCGCCCGCCGTGGGCAGCAGCGC
>NZ_VISU01000021.1:0-119306 GCF_007827625.1 Micromonospora sp. CNZ297
CGGACAAGCCGACGAATCCCCTAGAAGACACCCAAGGTCAGTCAGAGGGTGAGTCAGACCGGCCGGGTGACCCGCTCCCACATCATCACTGTCAGAGGGCCACGCCGGTCAGCACCGTGACCCGCGGCTCGGTGTAGTCGTCCATCGCGCTGCGCAGCCCTTCCCGCCCGACCCCGGAGCCCTTCATCCCGCCGTACGGCATCTGGTCGGCCCGGTACGACGGCACGTCCCCGACGATCACGCCGCCGACCTCAAGCGTGCGGGCGGCGTCGAACGCCACGTCGAGCCGGTGGGTGAAGACGCCGGCCTGGAGCCCGTACGCGGAGTCGTTGACGGCGGCGAACGCGGCCCGGTCGTTCACGACCGGGGCGACCACCAGCACCGGTCCGAACACCTCCTCGGCGCACACCTTCGCGTCGGCCGGTACGCCGCTGAGCACAGTGGGCGGGTAGGTGGCGCCGTCGCGCCGCCCGCCGGTCTCGATGACGGCGCCGGCGGCGACCGCCTCGTCCACCCAGGTCTCGACGCGCTGCGCCGCCTCGACCGACACCAGCGGGCCGACGTCGGTCAGCTCGGAGCGCGGGTCGCCGGTGCGCAGCGCCTGCACCGCCGCGACGAGCCGGGGCAGGAAGCCGTCGTAGAGCCATTCGTGCACGTAGACCCGCTGCACGGCGATGCACGACTGCCCGGCCTGGTAGTTGGAGAACGTGGCGATGCGGTGCGCGGCGAAGGTCAGGTCCTCGTCCGCCGCCCAGTCCTCGCAGATGACCGCCGCCGCGTTGCCGCCGAGTTCCAGCGTGACGTGCTTGTCCGGCGCGGCCCGGCGGATGGCCGCGCCGACCGGTCCGGAGCCGGTGAACGACACCACCGGTAGCCGCGGGTCGGTGACCAGTTCGGCGGCGCGCTCGTTCGGCAGCGGCAGCACCGAGAACATGCCCTCGGGCAGGTCGGTCTCGGCCAGGATCTCGCCGAGCAGCAGCGCGGTGAGAGGTGTCGCCGGAGCGGGCTTGACCACGATCGGGGTGCCGACGGCGAGCGCCGGGGCGACCTTGTGGGCGACCAGGTTGAGCGGGAAGTTGAACGGGGTGATGCCGAGCACCGGCCCGCGCGGCACGCGCCGGACCAGGGCGATCCGCCCGGTGGCGGCGGGGTCGGTGTCGAGCCGTTGCAGCTCGCCGGAGAAGCGGCGGGCCTCCTCGGCGGCCCAGCGGAACGTGGAGATCGCGCGCCCGACCTCGGCCTTCGCCCACTTGACCGGCTTGCCGTTCTCGGCGGTGATCAGCGCGGCGACCTCGTCGGCCCGCTCGGCGAGCCGGCGGGAGACGTGGTCCAGGGCGGCCGCGCGGGCGTGCGCGGGCAGGGCCGCGGCCTCCGCGGCCACCCGGGCGGCGCCCGCGACTGCGGCTTCGAGCTGGTCGGCCGTGGCGAGCGTGGTACGCCCCACCGGCTGCCCGTCGTACGGGTGGGTGACTGTCAGCTCGTCCTCGCCGTGGGCGGGGCGACCGGCGACGTAGAAGGCTCTCGGCTCCACGACCGGCAGCCTAGACCACAGACGCCCACGCGGAAACAGTTGCTCAAACCCTTGTCTGCCTCGGATTTAGTAGCCAAGATGGCAGTCAGATTGCGATAACCTCCGCTGACCCTCTCCCCGGCCACCCTCTCGGAGACTTCTGATGAGCGACCAGCAGCAGCTGCGCAACTTCGTCAACGGCGAGTACGTCGACCCGGTGGACGGCGGCTACGCCGACCTGATCGACCCGTGCACCGGCGAGGTCTTCGCCCAGGCCCCGGTCTCCGGCGCGGCGGACGTGGACGCGGCGATGAAGGCCGCCTCCGCCGCGTTCGAGACCTGGCGGGACGCCACACCGGCCGAGCGGCAGCGGGCGCTGCTGAAGTTCGCCGACGCGGTGGAGTCGCGGGCCGCCGAGCTGGTCGACGCGGAGGTCCGCAACACCGGTAAGCCCCGGCAGCTCACCGCCGACGAGGAGCTGCCGCCCGCGGTGGACGAGCTGCGCTTCTTCGCCGGGGCGGCGCGCCTGCTGGAGGGGCGCTCGGCCGGCGAGTACATGGCCGGGCACACCTCGTACGTGCGGCGCGAGCCGATCGGCGTCTGCGCCCAGGTCACGCCCTGGAACTACCCGCTGATGATGGCGGTGTGGAAGATCGCCCCGGCGCTGGCGGCGGGTAACGCGGTGGTGCTGAAGCCGTCGGACACCACGCCGGTGTCGACGCTGCTGCTGGCCGAGATCGCCGCCGAGCACCTGCCCCCGGGTGTGTTCAACGTGGTCTGCGGCGACCGCGACACCGGCCGTACGCTGGTCTCCCACCCGACCCCGCAGCTCGTGTCGATCACCGGCTCGACCCGCGCGGGGATGGAGGTGGCCGCCGCGGCGGCGCCGGACCTGAAGCGGACCCACCTGGAGCTGGGCGGCAAGGCCCCGGTGGTGATCTTCGACGACGCGGACGTGGCGGCGGCGGCCGAGGCGATCGCGATGGGCGGCTACTTCAACGCCGGTCAGGACTGCACGGCGGCGACCCGCGTGCTCACCGGTCCGGGCATCCACGAGGATTTCGTGGCCGCGCTGACCGAGCAGGCCCGCAACACCCGCACCGGCGCGCCGGACGACGCGGACGTGCTCTACGGCCCGCTGAACAACGCCAACCAGCTCGCCCGGGTCAGCGGCTTCGTGGACCGGCTGCCGGACCACGCGAACGTCACCACCGGCGGTGCCCGGGTCGGCGAGCGTGGCTTCTTCTACGCCCCGACAGTGGTCTCCGGCGTACGCCAGGCCGACGAGATCATCCAGGACGAGGTGTTCGGGCCGGTCATCACCGTGCAGCGCTTCTCCGACGAGGACGAGGCGGTGCGCTGGGCGAACGGCGTGGACTACGGCCTGTCCGCCTCGGTGTGGACGCGCGACCACGGCCGGGCCATGCGGATGACCCGGCGGCTGGACTTCGGGTGCGTCTGGGTGAACACGCACATCCCGTTCGTCTCGGAGATGCCGCACGGCGGCTTCAAGCACTCCGGCCACGGCAAGGACCTGTCGGTCTACAGCCTGGAGGACTACACCCGGGTCAAGCACGTCATGCACAACATCGAGGGCTGATCCGATGGCCACGAGCGAGGAGTTGCACAAGCGCCGGGTCGAGGCGGTGGCGCGGGGCGTGGGCAGCACGATCCCCGCGTACGTGGACCGGGCGGGCGGCGGCACGATCACCGACGTGGACGGCCGGGAGTGGATCGACTTCGCGGCCGGCATCGCTGTCACCAACGTGGGCAACTCCGCGCCGCGCGTGGTCGAGGCGGTACGCGCGCAGGTCGAGCGCTTCACCCACACCTGCTTCATGGTCGCGCCGTACGAGTCGTACGTGGCGGTCTGCGAGCAGCTCAACGCGCTGACGCCGGGTGGCTTCGAGAAGCGGTCGGCGTTGTTCAACTCCGGCGCCGAGGCGGTGGAGAACGCGGTGAAGATCGCCCGGCACGCGACCGGGCGGCCCGCTGTGGTGGTGTTCGACCACGCGTACCACGGCCGGACCAACCTGACCATGGCGCTGACCGCGAAGAACATGCCGTACAAGCACCGGTTCGGGCCGTTCGCCGGTGAGGTCTACCGGGTGCCGATGTCGTACCCGCTGCGCGACGGCGGGCTCGACGGCGCCACTGCGGCGGCCCGGTCGATCGAGATGATCGAGAAGCAGGTGGGCGCGGAGAACGTGGCGGCGCTGCTGATCGAGCCGATCCAGGGCGAGGGCGGTTTCGTCGTACCCGCTCAGGGTTTCCTGCCGGCGCTGCGCGAGTGGGCGACGGCGGCCGGGGTGGTGTTCGTCGCCGACGAGATCCAGACCGGTTTCTGCCGCACCGGCGACTGGTTCGCCTGCGCGCACGAGGGCGTCGAGCCGGACCTGATCACGCTGGCCAAGGGCATCGCGGGCGGCCTGCCGCTGGCGGCGGTGACCGGCCGGGCGGACCTGATGGACGCGGTGCACATCGGCGGCCTCGGCGGCACGTACGGCGGAAACCCGATCGCCTGCGCCGCCGCGCTCGCGTCGATGGAGACGATGCGGGAGCTGGACCTGGCCGCCGCCGCGCGCCGGATCGGCGCGGTGATGGGTGAGCGGCTGCGCGCGATCGCCGCCGGTGACCCGCGCGTGGCCGAGGTACGCGGCCGGGGCGCGATGCTCGCGATGGAGATCGTGGTGCCGGGCACGCTGACCCCGGACCCGGCCGCCACGGCGGCGATCTCGGCGGCCTGCCACGCGGCCGGGCTGCTCACCCTGACCTGCGGCACCTACGGCAACGTGCTGCGGTTCCTGCCTCCGCTCGTCATCTCCGACGACGAGCTGGGCCGGGGACTGGACATCCTGGCGGCCGCCTTCGGCTGACCCCGGACGTGGGACACCATGGGCCCGATCTCCCCCAGGACCGGCCCATGGTGTTCCGCCCGGAGGATCAGCGGAGCAGCTCCACAGTGTTGCGCCGGACCAGGTTCTTGCCGGGTTCCCGGATCGCGTCCATGGCCGCCGTGTTCAGCAGCACGCAACTACCAGACGGCCCGGTCACCGTCACGGTCACCACCTTGTTGTTGTCCAGGTTCGTCACCCGCAGCCGGGTGCCGAGCGGGAACTGGCCGCTGGTGGCTGCGGGCGCCCCGCCCTCGGCGAAGAACGTGAGCGGGCCGGAGCAGACGCTGCCGCCGATCGGCTGCGCCGCGCCCGGCCGGGTCTCACCCGGCTGCGCGCCCGGCGCCGGGGCGGCGGCGCCGTCGAGGCGTTCCACCACGTTGCGGCGGACGACGTTCTTGCCCGGCTCGCGTACCAGGTCCATGGCGGCGGCGTTCAGCAGCACGCAGCTCCCGGACGGCCCGATCACCGTCACCGTGGCCACCTTGCGGTTGTCCAGGTTCGTCACCCGCAGCCGGGTGCCCACCGGGAACCTGTCGCTCGTCGCGGCCGGCGGCCCGCCCTCGGCCGAGAAGGTCACCGACCCGGCGCAGACCGATCGCGCGGCCGGCGCGGTGTCCGCGAAACCGAGTCCGGTGCCCACCGAGACCGCCACAGTGGCGGTCACCGCCACAGTCGCCGCCAGCACGTGCTTGCGCTGCACCCTCACGTTCTCTCCCGTCGTCGCTGTCGTTCGACGCGTGGTACGGACGGGAGGGCCGGACCGTTCACCCGGATGCGTGGGCTACAGCGGACCGTAGCGGGTGTGTGGCGCTCCGGTCATCAACGCCCAGTACCTGTCGCCGTACGACCAGTGCCACCACTCCGTCGGGTAGTTCACCAGCCCCGCGCCGCTCAGCGCCGCCACCAGCACGTTCCGGTTGCGCCACGCGCTGACCGGGATGTGCCGGGCCGCGGTGAAGCAGGCGTCGGCGCTCTCCTCCGGGGTGGCGTCGAGCGCTGTGCCCATGTCCAACTCCACCCCGCCGGCGTCACACAGCGTGAGGTCGACTGCTCCGCCGGTGCTGTGCGGGGCCACCTCGACCGGCGAGACGAACTTGGTGGTCTCCCGGTGCAACCGGTCCGCCGGCCAGTCCGGGTGGCGCCGCCGCAACTCGTCCCGGTAGCCGGTGAAGATGTCGAGCTGCGCCCGGTACGGCCGGTACCCCTCGACCACGAGCAGGCGCAGCCCGGCCGGCAGCGCGCGCTGCGCGGCCAGCAACCGGTCCGCGACCCCGAGCCGCACCCGGGCGTACGCCCCGGCGGGGTCGGCGGCCCGCCCGTCCACCCGCAGCCCGGGCACCTCGCGCAGGTCCACCAGGGGTTCGCCGTCGTCCCGGCTGGACACCGCGGCGACCCGGGGGTCGGAGAGCAGGATCACGGCGTACCCCCGGGGTGTTCGCGCGACGGCCGGGCCGCGTGCCTGGTGAAGGCGAGCGCGACGAGCCGGTCCACCACCTCGGGGTACGCGACGCCGGACTCGGCCCACACCTTCGGGTACATCGAGTGGGCGGTGAAGCCGGGCAGCGTGTTCAGCTCGTTGACGAACAGGTCGCCGGTGGCCTCGTCGTAGAGGAAGTCGACACGGGCCAGGCCCCAGCCGCCGATCGCGGTGAACGCCCGCACCGACAGGTCGCGGATCCGCTCGGTGACCTCGTCCGGCAGCGGCGCCGGGACGATCATCGGGTCGGCGTCGCCGAAGTACTTCTGCCGGTAGTCGAACCAGCCGCCCGCGACCCGGACCTCGCCGACCGCCGACGCCTCCGGCTGCCAGCCGCCGAGCACGCCGCACTCCAGTTCCCGGCCGGTCACGCCCTGCTCGACGAGCACCACGTGGTCGTGCCGGAACGCCTCCTCCACGGCGGCGATCAGGTCGTCGCCGTCGGCCACCCGGGAGATCCCGATCGAGGAGCCCATCCGGGCCGGCTTGACGAACAGCGGCCCGCGCAGCCCGACCACCAGCGTCTCCGGGTCGGACGCGGCCCGCCAGGTCGGTTCGTCGAACCAGACGTACGGCGTGGTCGGCACGTCCTCGGCCCGCAGCGCCCGCTTCATCGCCACCTTGTCCATGCCGACTGCGGAGGCGAGGATGCCGCACCCGACGTACGGCACGCCCAGTGACTCCAGCAGCCCCTGCACCACGCCGTCCTCGCCGTACGGGCCGTGCAGCACCGGGAACACCACGTCCAGTTCGGCGTGCACAGTCGCGGGGGCGTCGGCCGCGCCGACCGCGACGGTGCCGGTTGTCGTTCCGCGTCGCAGCTCGACCGCCGGACCGGTGACCGGCAGCCGGTCGTCGATCGCCCGCCCGGCCGTCACGGTTCCGAGGTGCTGCGCGAGCACCGGTTCGGGCAGCAGCCTGATCCCGCCGGTACGGGTGATGCCGAGCGCCACCACCCGGTGCCCCTGCCCGGCCAGGGCCCGGGCCACGCCGAGCGCCGAGGCGCAGGAGACCTCGTGTTCCGCCGACGGGCCTCCGAACAGGACACCGATCCGCATTGTCTCTCTCATGCCGCCACTCCCACAGTCATCCGGTCGCCCGCCAGCCGGGCCACCAGGTCCGCTTCCACGTTTCCGCCGGTCAGCACCACGCCGACAGTCATCTGCCGCCTGCCCTCGGGTGGCCACGGCGCCCCGCCCCCGGGGCGGGCGACGCCGCCCGCGCCGGACGGCTCGCCGAGGCGCAAGGCGCCGGCCAGCGCGGCCGCGCCGGACGGCTCGACGAGTACCTTCAGGTCCAGCAGGAGCAGCCGGAACGCCTCGGCGATCGCGTCGTCGTCGACACGGACCACCCCGCGTACGCGGTTGCGGGCCACCGCGAACGGCAGGTCGCCGACGCAGCCGGGGCGGAGTCCGTCGGCCAGGCTCGGCGCCGGGGCGACAGGTGTGGGCCGTCCGGCGGCCAGGCTGCGCGCCAGCGAGTCGCAGCCGACCGGCTCCACGCCGTACACCTCGATCGGGGTTCCGGCCGCCGCCAGGCAGGCACCGGCGATGCCGCCGCCCCCGCCCACCGGCACCACGAGCGCGTCCAGCGGTGTGCCGCGTCGCGCCGCCTCCTCGATCAGTTCCAGGCTCGCGCTGCCCTGACCGGCCACCACGTCCGGGTGGTCGTACGCGTCGACCAGCGGGTGGCCCTCCACCTCGGCGATCCGCCGGGCGACTGCGAGGCGCTCCTCGACTGTGGTGCCGGCCCGGACCACCCGGGCCCCGGCGGCCCGCGCCCGGTCCACCTTCACCGGCGCGGCGTCCTCCGGCAGCACGACGGTCGCGGCCAGCCCGTGCCGCCGCGCGGCGAGCGCCACCGCGACGGCGTGGTTGCCGGTGCTCTGCGCGACCACGCCGGTGTGCCCGGCGGCGGCGAGCCGGCCCACCGCCAGCATCGCGCCGCGCATCTTGTACGAGCCGCCGTCCTGGAGGTTCTCCGCCTTGAGCAGGATCCGGGCGCCGGCCAGGCGATCGATCGCCGGGCTGTGCAGCACCGGGGTACGCACCACCCGGCCGGACAGCACGCGGGCGGCCTCCTCGACATGTGTTCGGTCCGGCAGTACCGGCGCGTCGATTCGGGGCATGGTCTCTCCTTCGGGATTCGAGTGGGCGCGGCGGCGCGGCAGGTCGAACAGCCAGTGCGCGCCGAGCGCGGTGAGGCAGCGGTGCGCGGCGAGGCTCAGTGCCAGCACGAGCGCGGTGAGCAGGACCGGGTAGACGGTCACCAGCAGCGCCCGGGCCGGCCCGGGCAGGTCGGCCACCGGTGCGGCGAGGAGCCGGTCCAGCAGCGCCAGCACCGGCATGTGGATCACGTAGACACCAAACGTGCGGCGGCCGAGCCGGGCCAGCGCCGGACCGGCCAGGCGGTGCCGGGCCAGCCGGGCGGCGGCGGTCAGCCCGAACGCCACAGCGATCACGGAGACGAGCAGGTACACGCCGGGCCACCTCTGCGCGCCGGCCAGCGCCATGGCGGCCAGCCCGATCGCGTACGCCGCGCCGCTGCCGGCGAGCCGCCGGGTGCTGGTGCCGTCCGCCCACCGGGTGAGGTACGGCCGCAGGTGCACGCCGGCCAGGAAGAACACCAGGTTCTGGTAGACCTGCCCCCGGTTCCCGGGACTGTCCAGCAGCCCGGTCGCCGCCACCGCGGACAGCGCGCCCGCAGCGGTCAGCAGCATCGCCGGGTGCACCCGGCGCAGCGCCTTCGCGATCGCGAAGTAGAACGCCAGCGCGTACAGGTACCACAGATTCGAGGGCGTCACGGTGAGCTGGGCCAGCAGCTCACCGCTGTCGGTGGCCCGGTCGGTCGGGAAGTCCGGTGCCGACGCCAGCAGCGCGGTGTGGATGAGCAGCCAGATCGCGTAGAGGTAGAGGTTCCGCGCGATCCGGGGCCGCCCGGCCACCCGCCACGGGCGGGCCACCGCGTTCGCCGCGAAGATGCCGGAGAGCGCGAAGAACAACGGCATCCGCAGCGGCAGCAACTGCTCGCCGAGCAGCCCCCACGCACCCGGCACCGGCAGGCCGACCCGCCAGTCGACGCGCAGGTAGTCCTTGACGACGACGTGCCACAGCACCACGAGCACGATGCAGGCGCCCTTCGCCACGTCGGCCCAGAGCACCCGGCCGTCGGGCGGCACGTTCCCCTCGGTACGGGTCGGCACTGCGGTCTCCTCTCCGGCCGTCTGCGGGTGGAAGGCGGCTCCGCCGGTCCCGTCCTCGGGCAGGTGTCATCGCGGGACGCCGCGACGGCGGCCCCCGGAGTCGTGTGTGGGGTGGTCAGCCCACGGGGGGCAGGTGGACGTCGACCCGCAGGCCGCCGTCCGGCCCCGGACGCGCGGCGATGATGCCGCCGTGCGCCTGGGTGATGGAGCGGGCGATGGCCAGGCCGAGCCCGGCGCCGCCGCCCTGGTTGGTCCGGTCCCGGGCGAGACGCCGGAACGGTTCGAACAGCCCGTCGACCGCCTCGGCGGGGACGCTCTGCCCGCTGTTCATGACGGTCAGCGCGGGGTCGCCACCGACCGTGACGACGAGCCGGCCGCCCTCGCGGTTGTACTTGACGCCGTTCTCCACCAGGTTCGTGACCAGGCGTTCCAGCAGTACCCGCTCGCCGGTCACGATCCGGGGCGACAGCTGGGCCTCCACTGTCACGCCGGCCTCGGCGGCCCGGTCGGCGTACGCGGCCAGTACGCCGCTGACGATCTGTTCGAGGCGTTGCGGGGTGGAGGACCGCAGGCCCTGGTCGCTCTCGCTGAGCGCGAGCAGCCCTTCGATCAGCCGCTCGTTGCGTTCGTTCGTGGCGAGCAGTTGGGCGGTCAGCAGTTCCAGTTGCTCGCCGGTGAGCGACTGGGCCATGCCGACCTCGATCAGGGTGCGTTGCACCGCGAGCGGCGTACGCAGTTCGTGCGAGGCGTTCGCGGCGAACCGCCGCTGTCCCTCGTATCCGGCGGTGACCCGGTCCAGCATGTCGTCGATCGCGCGGCCGAGCCCGGCCAGCTCGTCCCGGCCGCCGCGCCGGATCCGGTAGCCGAGGTTCTGCGGCCCCAGGTTCGCGATCGGGGCGGCCAGGTCGTGCACCGGGCGCAGGCACCAGCGGGCAGCGCCCCACACCGCGAACCCGATGGCCACAAGCACCAGCAGTTCGATGAGCATGGGCAGCAGCGGGACGAACGGGCGGCCCGGCTCGCACACCGCGCCGATCGTGGCCAGGCCGCAGAACCGCTCGGCCTGCCCCCACACCATTTCGAGCAGCGACTTGACCAGGTTGGGCAGCATGAACCCGGCGAGCAGGGCGAGCACCCCGACCAGCAGGATGCGGCGGCGGGGGCTCACTCCGGCTCGCCGATCCGGTAGCCGGCCTTCGGCACCGTGTGGATGACGGACGGCTGGCCGAGCTTCTTGCGCAGGGTCATCACCGTCACCCGGACCGCGTTGGTGAACGGGTCGGCGAACTCGTCCCACGCCTGTTCCAGCAGCTCCTCGGCGCTCACCACCCGGCCACCGGCCCGCATCAGCACGTGCAGGACGGCGAACTCCTTCGGGCTCAGCCCGAGCGGGCTGCCGTCCCGGGTCGCGGAGTGCCGGGCCACGTCGAGCACCACACCGTGCTGCTCCAGCACCGGCGGGAGGGCCGGGGTGGACCGGCGGCCCAGCGCCTGCACCCGCGCCACCAGCTCGGCGAACGCGAACGGCTTGGTCAGGTAGTCGTCGGCGCCGAGCCCGAGGCCGGCGACCCGGTCCCGGATGCCGGCGGCGGCGGTGAGCAGCAGCACGCGGGTGCCGGCGTCCGACCCGGCCAGGCTCCGGCACACGTCGTCGCCGGTGGCGCCGGGCATGTCCCGGTCCAGCACCGCCACGTCGTACCGGTTGACCCCGATCCGTTCCAGCGCGCCGTCCCCGTCGTAGCAGACGTCGACAGCCATGGAGAACCGTCGCAACCCCTCGGCGACCGTGTCCGCCAAGAGCCGCTCGTCGTCCGCCACCAGCACCCGCACCGTTGCGCTCCCCCGTGTCTTCCCTCGTCGTCCGGCACACCATCGCAGGCCGGAGTTAAGGGTTCCGTAAGCGTCCGCAGCAGCCATCCTCCACGCGGGCCACGCTGCGACAACCGGCGTGGGGCCGTCTGGGCCGTTCGTCCGGTACGCAGGCGGCACGAGCACCGCTCAGGTGACCCGGATCACGCATTGGCGCTCGGGGGTGAGGTGGGTCACGATGGGTGGAAGGAGGCGCTGGTGGCTGACCCGTGGCTCGCCCTGGAGTTCGGCGCGGATCCGGCGGAGCGGATCGCGCAGATCGGTGCCGCCCACGAGGCGTTCCTCGCCGCCGGCACCACCTCCGGCCGGGTCCGGGAGGTGGTGGCCCGATCCTGGGAGCGGTCCGCGCTGCTCGACCCGGAGACCACCGCGCCGGTCGACCTCGCCGACGACGCGCTGGAGACGTACCGCGCCGCGCACCCGCTGGCCCGGGTGATGCCGCTGTTCCGCGACCTGCTCGGCGGCATCGCGCAGGACGGCGCGCACCTGATGGCGGTCTGCGACGCCGCCGGGCGGCTGCTCTGGGTGGAGGGCCATCCCGGGGTGCTGCGGCACGCCGAGCGGATGAACTTCGTACCCGGCGCCCGCTGGGACGAGGCCCACGCCGGCACGAACGCCCCCGGCACCGCCCTCGCCGTCGACCACGGCGTGCAGATCTTCGCCACCGAGCACTTCGTCCGGCCCGTGCAGCGCTGGACCTGCGCCGCCGCGCCGATCCACGACCCGGCCAGCGGCGCGCTGCTCGGCGCCGTCGACATCACCGGCGGGGACCACCTGGCCAACCCGCAGAGCCTCGCCCTGGTCCGGGCCACCGCCCGGGCCGCCGAGGCGTTCCTGGCCGGCGCCGCGCCCGCCGCGCCGGACGTGGCGTACGTGTCGGCGCTCGGACGTGACGAAGCGGAGTTGCGCGTCGGCGGCCGGCGCATCCGGCTCGGCCGGCGGCACAGCGAGCTGCTGGTGCTGCTGGTCGACCATCCCGAGGGGCGCACCGGGGAACAGCTCGGCCTCGACCTGTACGGCGACGACAGGCGGCACCCGGTCACACTGCGCGCCGAACTGTCCCGGCTGCGCCGCGTGCTCGGCGAGGAACTGCTCGACTCCCGCCCGTACCGGCTGCGGCCGGCCGTGCGCGCCGACTTCCGTACCGTCACCGAACTGCTGGAACGTGGCGATCCGGCGGCGGCGCTGCGCGCGTACCCCGGGCCCCTGCTGCCCCTGTCGGACGCGCCGGGAGTCGCGCGACTGCGCCGCCTGGTCGACGGCCAGTTGCGCGCCGCCGTGCTGGCCGGCGCCGACCCGGGGCTGCTCACGGCCTGGACCGCGACGGCGGCCGGGTCCGACGACCTGGCCGCCTGGCAGGCCCTGGCCCGGGCGTTGCCGCCGGGCGCGCCCCGCCGGCCGCTCGCCGTCGCGCGGGCCCGCCAGCTCGCCGAGGAGTACGCGCTGCCGCGCGCAACGTTCCTGCAACGTCCCGGAAACTAGCCTGCCCGCCATCCACCCCAGACGGACGGCGGAGGTACCCATGACGCGCTACGACGCCCCCACCCACTGGCAGTCCCGCTACGACCACTACATCGGCGGCGAGTACGTGAAGCCGCACGGTGGGAAGTACTTCGAGAACCCGACCCCGGTGACCGGGCAGACCTTCTGCGAGGTGGCCCGGGGCACCGCCGAGGACGTGGAGAAGGCGCTCGACGCGGCGCACGGCGCGGCCGACGCGTGGGGCCGCACGTCGGTCGCCGAACGCTCGCTGATCCTCAACCGGATCGCCGACCGCATGCAGGACAACCTGGAGTCCCTCGCGATCGCCGAGACGTGGGAGAACGGCAAGCCCGTACGCGAGACGCTCGCCGCCGACCTCCCGCTCGCGATCGACCACTTCCGCTACTTCGCCGGCGCGATCCGGGCGCAGGAGGGCTCGCTCGGCGAACTCGACGACGACACGGTCGCCTACCACTTCCACGAGCCGCTCGGCGTGGTCGGGCAGATCATCCCGTGGAACTTCCCGATCCTCATGGCGGTGTGGAAGCTCGCCCCGGCGCTGGCCGCCGGCAACGCGGTGGTGCTCAAGCCGGCCGAGCAGACACCCGCCTCGATCCACTACCTGCTCTCGCTGATCGGCGACCTGCTGCCGCCCGGCGTGGTGAACGTGGTGAACGGCTTCGGTGTCGAGGCGGGCAAGCCGCTGGCGTCCTCGCCGCGGGTGGCGAAGGTGGCGTTCACCGGCGAGACCACCACCGGGCGGCTGATCATGCAGTACGCCAGCGAGAACATCAGGCCGGTCACGCTGGAGCTGGGCGGCAAGAGCCCGAACATCTTCTTCGACGACGTCAGCGCCGCCTCCGACGACTTCCTGGACAAGGCCCTGGAAGGCTTCACCATGTTCGCCCTGAACCAGGGCGAGGTGTGCACCTGCCCGTCGCGGGCGCTCATCCAGCAGGGCCACTACGCCGACTTCCTGGCCGCCGCCGTGGACCGGACCCGGCAGATCACGCAGGGGCACCCGCTGGACACCGACACGATGGTCGGCGCGCAGGCGTCCAACGACCAGCTGGAAAAGATCCTGTCCTACCTGGACATCGGGCGGCAGGAGGGCGCTCGCGTCCTCACCGGCGGTGAGCGGGCGGACCTCGGCGGCGAGTTGTCCGGCGGCTACTACGTCCAGCCGACCATCTTCGAGGGCGACAACTCGATGCGGATCTTCCAGGAGGAGATCTTCGGCCCGGTCGTGTCGGTGACCTCCTTCGCCGACCTGGACGACGCCGTGAAGATCGCCAACGACACGCTGTACGGGCTCGGCGCGGGCGTGTGGACCCGGGACCTGAACACCGCGTACCGGGCCGGACGGGCCATCCAGGCTGGCCGGGTGTGGACGAACTGCTACCACGCGTACCCGGCGCACGCGGCGTTCGGCGGCTACAAGCAGTCCGGCATCGGCCGGGAGAACCACAAGATGATGCTGGAGCACTACCAGCAGACCAAGAACCTGCTGGTCAGCTACTCGCCGAAGAAGCTGGGCTTCTTCTGATGGGCGACACCGTGACCCTGACCCCCGCGGCGGCCGACCTGATCCGGTCGCTGCGGGGGCAGCACGGCCCGCTGATGTTCCACCAGTCCGGCGGCTGCTGCGACGGCAGCGCCCCGATGTGCTACCCGGCCGGTGAGTTTCGCACCGGCGGCTCGGACGTGCTGCTCGCCTCGCTGGCTGTCGACGGGGTGCCCGAGCCGGTGGAGTTCTGGATGTCGAAGGCCCAGTGGGAGCTGTGGCGGCACACCCGGCTCACCGTCGACGTGGTGCCCGGCCGGGGCAGCGGGTTCTCCCTGGAGGCCCCGGAGGGCGTCCGCTTCCTCATCCGGTCCCACCTGAACCGCTGATCTGTCCGAGATCTTGCAGCTCGCGGGCATCGCGGCGGTGGGATGCTGACGCCGTCCACTTCGGAGTACGCGTCCCACCACCGCCCGACAGGAGACCGCGCATGAACCCGGTCCGACAGCCAGTGCTCGCCGCCGGCCTCACCGCCCTGGCCACCGCCGCCACGCTCGGGCTCGCGCCGGGCGCCGCCGTCGCCGCCCCGGCCGCCTCCCCCAGCATCTCCGTCAACTGGTTCGGCGCCGCCGACGTGCGGGCGCACACCGCCACCGTCGGCGGCCGGTTCGACTGCGGGGCCGAGCGCGGCCTCGCGTACATCGAGGTGCACCTCGACCAGCGGGTACGGCGCGGGTCGGTCACCGGCTTCGGGTTCGGCGTGATCGGCGCGTGCACCGACGAGCGCACCGCCGGCACGTGGACCGCGACCATCCCCGCCGACCAGGGCAGATTCCGCCCCGGCCCCGCCACCACCATCGCCCGCCTGGTGATCGAGCCCAACTCCCTCACCGAGACCACCGAACGCGTACGCCTGCGCCCCCACTGCGCCCGCCCCTGACCGCATCGGCGGCCTCCGGTCAGGCGATCTGCCGGAGGTCGTCGCCGTAGTCGAAGATGATCCGCAGCCGGGCGCCGAGGGCATTGGCGTACCGGCTCAGCGTGGCCACCTCGTTGACGTCGAGGTCGCCGTTCTCGATCTGGCTGACCCGGCCCGGCGTGACCCCCATGATCTCGGCGACCTGCCGCTGGGTGAGCCCCAGCCGCTTGCGCTCCTCGGCCAGGTGGAACGCGCTCACCCACGCGTCGGTCCGGGCGCGCTCCGCCTCGTACGCCTCGTCGTCACCGCCGAGTTCGGCGCGGACCTCGTCCCAGTGATAGAACTCCGTCACGACTCCCCCCTTCGCTCGCGCTCGCTGTCGAGCCAAGCCTTGTAGGCAACCTCCGCCGCCGGAATGTGCTGCCGGTACCAGCGGGTCCAGTTGCCCGCCTTGTTGCCGGCGACCAGGAGGACCGCCTGCGACCAGGGATCGAAGACGAACAGCACCCGGATAGCCACGTCCCGACCGGAGCGGGGCCGCAGCTCCTTCAGATTACGGAGACTGCTTCCACGCAGCGTGTCCACGAGCGGGCGACCCAGCCCCGGCCCGACCTCGGCCAGCTTGTCCACCGCCACCCGGACGCTCTCGTACGACGCCGGGTCGTGGTCCCGCAGGTCGCGCAGCCAGTGCCGGACCTCTCCGGTGACCCGGACCGACCAGCGCTTCCCGTCCGCACCCATGCCCTGAGTATAGCCCGGGCTAAACATCCCGGCCTACCAGTCAGCGGTCATCCAGGAGCGGCTGGGTGGGGTTCCACGGGGTTCCGGTTTCGGCGTCGTGGCGGCGGCGGGCTATCGCGGACAGCGCCTCCAGCACCACCCGGTTGCCCAGGTACGCGGTGATGTCGGCGTGGTCGTACGGCGGGGCTACCTCGACCACGTCCAGCCCGACCACAGGCAGCTCGTAACAGACCCGGCGCACCGCGTCGAGCAGTTGCCGGGAGGTGAACCCGCCCGGCTCGGGCGTGCCGGTGCCGGGTGCCATGCCCGGGTCGACCACGTCCACGTCGACGGAGAGGAACACGCCCTCACACTCGTCGGTCGCGATGCCGAACGCCTCGGTGAGGCACGTGTCCAGCCCGCGCGCCACGATCTCGGTCATCTCGTACGAGCGCATCCGCTGCTCCGCCATCCACGCCAGCGTGTCCGGGCCGGGCCAGTAGCCGCGCAGCCCGATCTGGAGGAAACGGTCACCGCGTACCGCGCCGGACTCGATGAGCCGGCGCATCGGCTGACCGTGGCCGTGCAGCGAGCCGAACTCGACGTCGCCGGTGTCGGCGTGCGCGTCGAAGTGCACGAGCGACACCCGGCCGAGCCCGTGGTGCCGGGCCACCCCGGTGGCGTCGGGCAGCGCGATGGAGTGGTCGCCGCCGAGCACCACAGGGATCGCCCCGGCGGCGGCGACCGCGTGCACGGCGGTCTCCAGCGCGGCCAGCGAGCGCTCGATGTCGCCGCTGAACATCTCCACGTCCCCGGCGTCGTAGACGCAGAGGTCCTTCAGCCCGTCGACGCGCAGCGCCAGCGAGGGGCGGGAGCCGTCGTGCGGCAGGTAGCAGGCCTGCCGGATGGCGGACGGCCCGAACCGGGTGCCCGGCCGGTGCGAGGTGCCGCCGTCGAACGGCGCCCCGATGATCACCACGTCCGCGTCGGCGTACGTGACCGGTTCCTCGACTGTGCACGGCGGCACACCCAGGAACGTGATGTCGGGACCGTACATCGGGCCGTACCGGGTCATCGTTCCTCCATCCCCCACGGCGAACCGTAGCCGGTGAGCAGGTCCAGGAAGGGGGTCGGCGGGAACGCCTCCGGGCCGAGCACGCCCGTGCCGGACCAGGCGCCGGTGGCGAGCAGTTCCAGCGCGACGACCGGGTTGACGGCGGTCTGCCAGACCACCGCCTGGTGGCCGTACTCGGCCATCGACCACTCGTTGTCGACCACGTGGTAGAGGTAGACGCGGCGGGGCCGCCCGTCCGGCCCGGTGCCGGTGACGTACGTGCCGGCGCAGGTCTTGCCGCTCATCCGGTCGCCGAGCGTGGCCGGGTCGGGCAGCGCGGCGGCCACCAGGTCGCGCGGCGACACGTCGACCCCGCGTACCCGCACCGGCTGGGTGGAGTCCAGCCCGAGCTTGTGCAGCGTGCGCAGCACCTCGATGAACTCGGCGCCGAGGCCGTACTTGAAGGTGACCCGCTTCGCCGGCACCCAGCGCGGGATGAGCAGCACCTCCTCGTGTTCGACGTTGACGCACTCGACCGGGCCGATCCCGGCCGGGAAGTCGAACACCTCCGGCTCGCTGAACGGTTCGGTGGTGAACCAGCCGCGCCCGGCCTCCCAGATCACCGGCGGGTTGAGGCACTCCTCGATGGTGGTCCAGATGGAGAACGAGGGCGCGAACTCGTACCCGGCGACTGTGAGGTTCGCGCCGTCGCGTACCCCGATCTCGTCGATCTCGGCGAAGAGTTCGTCGGCGGCGTAGCGGGCGAAGACGTCGGACAGGCCCGGTTCGACGCCGATGCCGCAGAGCGCGAGCCGTCCGGCGGCGGCCCACTGCTCCGCGACGGCGAACTGCTCGTCGCCGAGCTTGACCCCGGTCTCGGCGTAGGGGTGCTCGGGGTGCGGCCGGGACAGCGACATCGCCATGTCGAGGTAGTCGGCCCCGGCGGCGAACGCGCCGTCGAAGATCGGCATGACGAAGCGCGGGTCCACCGCGTTGAGCACGTGCGTGATCCGGTGTTCCCGGCACAGCGCGGCCACCGCGTCGGCGGAGGCGGCGTCCACTGTGGCGGCGACGAACCGGTCGCCGTGCCCGGCGACGGCCCGCGCGGCCCGCGCCGGGTCGTGGTCGGCGACCACCATGATCTCGAAGAAGGTACGGCGGGCGGCGATGGATACGGCGGCGGAGCCGACGCCACCGGCGCCGACGAGGAGGATACGCATCAGGAGTCGAACCCCAGTCCAAGACGGTCGAGAGTACGGAGCCAGAGGTTGCGCCGTCCGTCCCGCGCATCGGCGCGGGCGAGCGACCATCGGGTGAGGTTGATGCCCACGGACCGGGCCGGTTCCGGCGGGAACGGCAGCGGCTTGCGGCGCACCAGGTCGAGCCGGGTCAGCGGGGTGTCAGTGCCGGAGAGCAGGTCGAGCGTCACGCGGGCCCCGAACCGGGTCGCGCCGACGCCGAGCCCGGTGAACCCGGCCGCGTACGCCAGCCGTCCGGAGTACGCGGTGCCGAAGAACGCGCAGAACCGGGTGCAGGTGTCGATGACGCCACCCCAGCGGTGGCTGAACCGCAGCCCGTCGAGTTGCGGGAAGGTCGCGAAGAAGTGCGACGCCAGCGTGGTGAAGGTGGCCTCGCGCTGCTCCAGCGCGGGCGCCACCCGGTTGCCGTAGTGGTAGACGGCGTCGTAGCCGCCGAACAGGATCCGGTTGTCGGCGGTGAGCCGGTAGTAGTGGAACTGGTTGCCGGTGTCGGCGAGCCCCTGCCGGTGCCGCCAGCCGATCGCGTCGCGCTGCGCCCCGGTCAGCGGCTCGGTCATCAGCGCGTAGTCGTAGACCGGCACGATCCAGGAGCGCAGCCGGCGCAGCAGTGGCGGGAACGCGTTCGTGGCCAGCACGACCTGCCGCGCCCGTACCGCGCCGGGCGCCGCGTCCGCGCCGCCCGCCGTGGTGGCGCGCAGCCCGGCGCCGTCGCCGGTCAGGCCGGTGACGCGGGTGTGCTCGTGCACGCGTACGCCCAGGTCGAGCGCGGCCCGGCGCAGTCCCCAGGCGAGCTTCGCCGGGTCGATCAGGGCCACCCGGTCGCGGTCCCACATCCCGCCCAGGTACGTCGGCGACGCCACCTCGGCGCGTACCTCGTCTCGGTCGAGCAGCCGCACGTCGTGGCCGTACCGGCGGGCCAGGTCGGCGTCGGCGGCGAGCCCGTCGAGCTGGTACGGCTCGACAGCAACCGCCAGCTCGCCGGTGCGTTCGAAGTCGCAGTCGATGTCGTACTTCGCCACGGTGGCGGCGATGGCGTCGAGGTTCTCCCGGCCCAGCCGTTCCAGCTCGCCGATCTCGCCGGGGAACCGCTCGACGCCGTTGGCGAGCCCGTGGGTCAGCGACGCGGCGCAGAACCCGCCGTTTCGCCCGGACGCCGCCCAGCCGCACGTGCCCGCCTCGACGAGCAGGACGTCGCGGTCCGGGTCGGCCTCCTTTGCGAGCAGCGCGGTCCACAGCCCGGCGTACCCGCCGCCGACCACGAGCAGGTCGGCGGTGTGCGTCCCGGCCAGCGGCGGCAGCGGGTCGGGGCGAGCCGGGCGGTCCAGCCAGTACGACACGGGCGCGGCGTCGGCCAGCGCCCGGCCGGTATGCGGGAGTGTCATGGCTTGCCCGCCGGTGTGGCGACCATCGCGAGGGCGGCCCGTCGCGCCCGCCGCCCGCGCAGCGAGGTGGCCCCGACCAGCAGCAACGCGATCACGAACATGGCCGTGCCGATCACGTTCACCTGCGGCGGGATGCCCCGCTGGGAGGCGCCCCAGACGTACATCGGGAACGTGACAGTGGTGCCGGCGTTGAAGTTCGTGATGATGAAGTCGTCGAAGCTGAGCGAGAACGCCAGCAGCGCGGCGGCCACGATGCCGGGTAGCACGAGCGGCAGTGTGATCCGGCGGAAGGTCTGCCACTCGCTGGCGTACAGGTCCATCGCGGCTTCCTCCAGCCGCCGGTCCATGCCGGAGAGCCGGGCCTTCACGGTGACCACGACGAACGACACGCAGAACATGACGTGCGCGATGACGATGGTCCAGAAGCCCTGCGGCACCCCGGCGGCGACGAAGAGGGCGAGCAGCGAGGTGCCCATCACGAGTTCCGGGGTGGCCATCGGCAGGAAGATCAGCCCGTTGAGCCCGGAGCGGCCGCGGAAGCTGTGCCGGACCAGGGCGAACGCCATCAGCGTGCCGAGGAGCGTGGAGACGACCGTGGCGATGAGGCCGATCTGCATGCTGCGCACCACGGCGTCGCACATGTCCGAGGTGGCGCAGGGCTGCTTCCAGTTGTCAAGCGTGAACTCGTTGAAGTCGTAGGAGAGCCGGCTGGAGGGCCGGTTGAAGGAGAGCCCGGCGACCACCATGATCGGCAGCGTCAGGTAGCCGAGGACGAGCAGTGCCACGCCCATCACCCACCGGTCGGCGAGCCAGCGCCTGAGTCCGCTCACAGCGCCCGCCTTTCGTTCGCGACTGCGGGGCTCCGCTTCGCTGCGCTCCTCGCGCTCACAGAACCTCCTCCGTGCCGGCCTTTCGCAGGTAGACGAAGACGATCGCCAGGATCGCGGCCATCAGCAGGAACGACAGCGCCGCGCCCTGCGGATAGTCCAGCCGGACCAGGAACGCCGAGTCGATGACGTTGCCGATCATGTACTCGTTCGGCGTACCGAGCAGCTCGGCGTTGATGTAGTCACCGGTGGCCGGGATGAAGAACAGCAGCGTGCCGGCGATCAGACCGGGCATCGACAGCGGCAGCGTGACCTTGGCGAACGCGCGCAGCGGGCTCGCGTACAGGTCGCTCGCCGCCTCCAGCAGCCGGGAATCGAGCCGCTCCAGGCTCGCGTACAGCGGCAGCACCAGGAACGGCAGGAAGTTGTACGTCAGGCCGAGCACAACGGCGATCGGGGTGGCGAGCAGCCGGCCGTCCGGGCCGAGCAGGTGCACGTCGCGCAGCAGCCCGACCAGCGCGCCGTTGTCCGACAGGATGGTCTTCCAGGCCAGCGTGCGCACCAGGAAGCTGGTGAACATCGGCGCGACCACCGCGACCAGCAGCAGGTTCTTCCACCGGCCGGCCTTCTGCGCGATCGCGTACGCCAGCGGATAGCCCATCAGCAGCGCGAGCACCAGCGCGATGGCCGAGTAGAGGAACGACCGGGAGAACTGCGGCCAGTACGCCTGCAACGCGTCCGGGTAGTTGCTGAACGCCCAGGTCATGGCGTACCCGGTGGAGAGCGAGCCGGCCGGGTCGTAGAGGCTGGCCGAGGCGAGCTGCACCAGCGGGAGCGCGAAGAAGACGAGCAGCCAGACCGCGCCGGGCAGCAGCAACAGGTACGGCAGGAGGCGGCTGCGCCCGCGCCGCACCGGCGGCGGCACCGGCTTCCCGGCGGAGGTCGGTACGTGGGCCAGCGCGCTCATGCCGACGCACCCACCGGCGGCTCGTCGAGCAGCGGCGCGGTCTGGTCGTCCTCACCGGCGGCCCGGGGCAGCAGGAACGCGTGCCGCGGATCCCAGTGCGCGGTCACCGCCGTACCGACGGCGAGGCGGCCGCCCAGCCCGCTGTTCGCGGCGAACGCGGACAGCTCGCTGCCCCACGCGGTGCGCACCAGGTACTGGGTGCTCACCCCGACGTAGGAGGTGTCGGTGACGATGCCGCCGACGTGCTGGTGCCCGGCCGGCACCCCGTCCGGGCCGTCGGCCAGGTGCAGCTTCTCCGGACGTACGCCGAGGAAGGCCGGCCCGTCGGTGAGCCGGGCCCGGCCGGCGGGCACCGAGAAGCGCGAGCCGTGCGCCGTGACCAGCACGTCGTCGGCGGCGCGACCGCCGGCTTCGGCGGCGAGCAGGTTGGACTGGCCGAGGAAGTTCGCCACGAACGCGGTGGCCGGGTACTCGTAGATGTCGGCGGGCGCACCGAGTTGCTCGATCCGGCCGGCGTTCATCACCGCGACCGTGTCGGCCATCGTCATGGCCTCCTCCTGGTCGTGGGTGACGTGCACGAACGTGATGCCGACCTCGGTCTGGATCCGCTTCAGCTCGATCTGCATCTGCCGGCGCAGCTTGAGGTCGAGCGCGCCGAGCGGCTCGTCGAGCAACAGCACCTGCGGGTGGTTGATGAGCGCCCGGGCCAGCGCGACGCGCTGCTGCTGGCCGCCGGAGAGCTGGGCCGGGCGGCGCCGCCCGTACCCTTCGAGCTGCACCAGCGCGAGCATCCGCTCCACCTGGTCGCTCACCTTGCGGATGCCGCGGCGGCGCAGCCCGAACGCCACGTTCTCCTGGATGTCCAGGTGCGGGAAGAGGGCGTAGCTCTGGAAGACGGTGTTCACCGGCCGCTTGTACGGCCGCAGCCCGGCGATGTCCTGCTCGCCGAGCAGCACCTTTCCGCTGGTGGGCTGCTCCAGCCCGGCGATCATCCGCAGTGTGGTGGTCTTGCCGCAGCCGGACGCGCCGAGCAGGGCGAAGAACGAGCCCTGCGGGATCGTGAGGGTGAGGTCGTCGACGGCGGTGAAGACGCCGAACCGCTTGGTCAGGTCGACCAGTCGCAGGTCACCGGCCGGGGTCTGCTGCCCCTTCACGCGCCGATCACCTGCTGGAACTTGGTCTCGTACTCCTTCTCCTGCGCTTCGTCGAGCGCCATGAAGACCTTGGCCTTGGACAGCATCGTGTCGTCCGGGAAGATCAGCGGGTTGGTCGCCAGATCCGGGTCGATCTTCTCCATCTCGGCCTGCGCGCCCTGCACGGGGCAGATGTAGTTGACGTACGCGGCCAGCTTCGCCGCCACCGCCGGGTCGTAGTAGTGGTTCATCAACGCTTCGGCGTTGGCCTTGTGGGTGGCCTTGTTCGGCACCAGCATGTTGTCCGACCAGAGCATCACGCCGGACTCGGGCACCACGAACTTGATCTTGTCGTCCTCGAAGCCGAGCTGCACGACGTCGCCGGACCAGCCGATACACGCGGCGATGTCGCCCTTGGCCAGGTCGGGCGCGTAGTCGTTGCCGGTGAACCGCCGGATCTGCTTGCTGTCCACCGCCTTCTTCAGCTTGTTCAGCGCGTCGTCGAACTGGGCCGGGGTGAACTTGGCCGGGTCGTGGCCGAGCGACTGGAGCAGCAGGCCGATGGTGTCGCGCATCTCCGACAGCACTGTCACCTTGCCCTTGAGATCGGGGCGGGTGAGCAGCTCGTCGACGGTGCGGATCTCCTTGGCGACCTTCGCGTTGTACGCGAGCCCGGCCAGCCCGGACTGCCACGGGACCGCGAGCTGGGTCTCGGCGTCGAAGGAGCGCCCGCGCAGCGACGACAGCAGGTTCGCCTCGACGTTGGGCATCTTCGACTTGTCGAGCTTCTGCACCCAGCCGAGGCGGATCATCCGGGCGGCCATCCAGTCGGTGAGCACCATGATGTCCCGGCCGGTGCTCTGACATCCGGCGAGCTGGTTGCGCACCTTGCCGAAGAACTCGTTGTTGTCGTTGACGTCCTCGGTGTACGTCACCTGGATGCCCGACGCGGCGACGAACGCGTCGAGCGTGGGGCGCTTGGACTCGTCCTTCTCGTCGGTGTCCATGTACTGCGGCCAGTTCGAGAAGGCGACCTTCTTCTCGGTGGCGGACAGATCCTCGCTCTTGCATCCGGCTTCGGTCTGCTGGGCGCCCTTGGTCCCGCAGCCGGCCAGGGTGCCCGCGGTGGCGAGCAGCGCGGCCGAGCCGACGGTCCCGGTGAGCAGACCACGCCGGGTGAGGGGCCGGAGGGGACTACGCATGTGACGACTCCTTGGGGGGCATCGTCGGCGGCGGGACGGGGGCGGCGCGCCGGCGGGAGGGTCAGTGGCGATGGACGACTGATCCTGACATGAGAAAACCTCTCTCACAAGGGATTCCGTTGCCGGAATAGCCAGTCGCCACGAAATACGCCAGACTGCGCGGGGCACTACGCTCAACACGGAGAATCGGACACGAGGAGCGTCGATGGTCAACCGGCACCAGGAGAACTCCAACGGCGCCCGCCGGGTCACGGTGCGTGAAGGAGCCAATCACGCTCTGCTCGACGACGTGGCCAAGCAGATCATCGAGCAGCTCCAGGAGGACGGGCGCCGTCCGTACGCGAGCATCGGCAAGGCGGTCGGCCTCTCCGAGGCGGCGGTACGCCAGCGGGTGCAGCGGCTGCTCGACTCGGGCGTCATGCAGATCGTCGCGGTCACCGATCCGCTCCAGCTCGGCTTCCCCCGTCAGGCCATGATCGGGCTGCGCACCGACGGCGACCTGGAACCCGTGGCCGATCGGCTGGCCGAGTTCGAGGAGATCGACTACGTGGTGATCACCGCCGGCTCGTTCGACCTGCTGGCCGAGGTGGTCTGCCGCAACGACGCACACCTGCTGGAGATCCTCCAGAAGCTGCGCGGCGTGCCCGGGGTGCTCTCCACCGAGGCGTTCGTCTACCTGAAGCTGCGCAAGCAGACCTACAGCTGGGGCACCGCCTGATGCGGATTCCGTCGGCAGGGAAGTGATATGGCGCTGAATCCGTCGCGCTGAAGCTTGTTCGCTTGCCTTATCGGCACCGCCTGTGGGATAACCGTGGGCAGAGCGGCCGGTGTCACCCCTGACCGGCCCGAGACCCGATGGGGCTGACATGGCCAACGCCACCGACCATCTCTGGATGCACTTCACCCGCATGGCGAGCTACCCGGCCGGCGAGGTTCCGACAATCGTCCGGGGCGAGGGCGCGTACGTCTGGGACGCGCAGGGCCGCCGCTACCTGGACGGGCTGGCCGGGCTGTTCGTGGTGAACGCCGGTCACGGCCGCGCCGAGCTGGCCGAGGCCGCCGCCAAGCAGGCCGGCGAGCTGGCCTACTTCCCGCTCTGGTCGTACGCCCACCCGAAGGCCGTCGAGCTGGCCGAGAAGATCGCCACGCTCACGCCCGGCGACCTGAACCGGGTCTTCTTCACCACCGGCGGCTCCGAGGCCGTCGAGGCGGCGTGGAAGCTGGCCCGGGCCTACTTCAAGCGCACCGGCAAGCCCACCAAGCACAAGGTGGTCAGCCGCTACATCGCCTACCACGGCACCTCGATGGGCGCGCTGTCGATCACCGGCCTGCCCGGCATCAAGACCGACTTCGAACCGCTGGTGCCCGGTGGCATCAAGGTGCCGAACACCAACTTCTACCGGGCCCCCGAGCACGGCGACGACGCCGAGGCGTTCGGCCGCTGGGCCGCCGACGAGATCGGCCGGGCGATCGAGCGGGAGGGGCCGGAGACGGTCGCCGCCGTCTTCCTGGAGCCGGTGCAGAACTCCGGCGGCTGCTTCCCGCCGCCGCCCGGCTACTTCGAGCGGGTACGCGAGATCTGCGACGCGTACGACGTGCTGCTCGTCAGCGACGAAGTGATCTGCTCCTGGGGCCGGCTCGGCGAGTACTTCGGCGCCGTCCGCTACGGCTACCAGCCGGACATCATCACCACCGCCAAGGGCATCACCTCCGGCTACGCCCCGCTCGGCGCGATGATCGCCAGCGAGCGGCTGATGGAGCCGTTCCTCACCGAGACCGGCATGTTCGCGCACGGGGTGACGTTCGGCGGCCACCCGGTCTCCTGCGCGGTCGCGCTGGCCAACCTGGAGGTGTTCGCCCGGGAGGACCTGATCGGGCACGTCCGGGCGAACGAGGGCGCGTTCCGGTCCACCCTGGAGAAGCTGCACGACCTGCCGATCGTCGGCGACGTCCGGGGCGACGGCTACTTCTACGGCATCGAGCTGGTCAAGGACAAGACGACCCGGGAGACGTTCGACGAGGCCGAGTCCGAGCGGCTGCTACGCGGCTTCCTGTCCACAGCGCTGTTCGACGCCGGGCTCTACTGCCGGGCCGACGACCGGGGCGACCCGGTGGTGCAGCTCGCCCCGCCGCTGATCGCCGACCAGCAGCACTTCGACGAGATCGAGCAGATCCTGCGCGCGGTGCTGACCGAGGCGTGGTCGCGGCTCTGACGCCGATGACCGACTACCGGCATCTGTCGTACTGGCTGTCCGGCCTGGACGAGCCGCTGACACCGCGACCCGGGTTGCCCGGCGACACGGACGCCGACGTGGCGATCGTGGGCGCCGGGTACACCGGGCTGTGGACGGCCTGGTACCTGGCCGAGGCCGACCCCACGTTGCGCGTCGTCGTGCTGGAGCGGGAGATCGCCGGGTACGGCGCGTCGGGGCGCAACGGCGGCTGGTGCTCGGCGCTGTTCCCCACGTCGCTGCCGGCGCTGGCCCGGCGGCACGGCCGGGACCGGGCTCTGGCCATGCAGCGGGCCATGCACGACACGGTCGCCGAGGTGGGGCGGGTCGCCGCCGCCGAGGGCATCGACTGCGACTGGCGGGCCGGCGGCACGGTGATGCTCGCGCGTGGCGAGGCCCAGCTCCAGCGGGCCCGCGCCGAGGTCGCCCAGGCCCACGCGCACGGGCTCACCGACGACGACCTGAGGCTGCTCGACGCCGCCGAGGCCGCCGCGCGCTGCAACGCCGAGGGGGTACGCGGCGGCACGTACACCCCGCACTGCGCCGCCGTACACCCGGCGAAGCTGGTCCGGGGCCTGGCCCGGGCGGTGGAGCGCCGGGGCGTCCGCATCCACGAGCGCACCCCGGTGACCGCGCTGCGGCCCGGCGCGGCGGTGACCCCGGCGGGCGTGGTCCGGGCGCCCGTGGTGGTGCGTGCGACGGAGGGCTACACGCCGGGGCTGCCAGGCCAGCGGCGGACCGTGGCGCCCGTCTACTCGCTGATGGTGGCCACCCCGCCGCTGCCCGAGGAGACGTGGGCGCGGATCGGGCTGGCGGAGCGGGAGACGTTCTCCGACTACCGGCACGTCATCGTGTACGGCCAGCGCACCGCCGACGGCCGGCTCGCGTTCGGCGGGCGGGGCGCGCCCTACCACTACGCCTCCCGGGTCCGGCAGGGCTTCGACCGGGAGCCGCGGGTGTTCGCGGCGCTGCGCCGGGCGCTCGGGGAGCTGTTCCCGGTGCTCGGGCCGGACGTGCCGGTGACGCACGCCTGGGGCGGGCCGCTCGGCGTGGCCCGGGACTGGGCCGCGTCGGTGGGGCTGGACCGCCGTACCGGGCTGGCCTGGGCCGGCGGCTACGTCGGTGACGGCGTCGGCACCAGCAACCTCGCCGGGCGTACGCTCGCCGACCTGATCCGGGGCGTGGAGAGCGACCTCACGGCGCTGCCCTGGGTCGGGCACCGCTCCCCTCACTGGGAACCGGAGCCGCTGCGCTGGCTGGCCATGAACGCCGGCCTGCGGGTGATGTCCTCAGCCGACCAGAGCGAGCACCGTACCGCCCGCCCGTCCCGCCGAGCCGATCTCTTCAACCGCTTCCTGGGCCACTGACCGCGCCACCCATCCCGGCGCTCACCCCGTTGATCATGAAGTTAGCGGCACTCAGGGAGATCGAAAACGCCGTCAACTTCATGATCGACCGGTGGAGGGCCGGGGCCCGCGGGCCTGAACGGCGGTCGGTCAGTGGTGGGGTGGGATGACCCGGAGGTGGCCCCGGCGGCCCTGCTGGGGGGTCTGGGGCTTGGCGGGCTCGTCCTCCGGAGGACGGGGCGGGGCGGGGCGTGCGGCCTCGCGTACCGCCTCGGCCAGCGCCACCAGGTCGTCGGTGGTGGGCGGCGGCGGCTCGAACTCGCCCTCGTGCCGCACCACGTCCCAGCCGCGCGGGGCGGTCAGGCTGCGGGCGTGCGGCTCACACAGGTCGTACGTGTGCGGTTCGGCGAATGCCGCGAGCGGGCCCACCACCGCCGTCGACTCGTTGTAGACATAGGTCAATGTGGCGACCGCTTGCCGGGGGCAGCCGTTACGGGAGCAGCGCCGTGGTGACCTCACGGCGGCAGGGTATCCCCATTACCGGGTCCGGCGCACCGCTTCGCGTTACGACACGCCCGTCATGGTGATCACAATTCCTCCGATCGGCGCAGCGGCACGCCGGACGGCCGCGCGACGGCGGGTGGACCGCCGATGCGGGCTACCCTGTGCGTCATGACGAGCCCCCAGAACCGCCGCCCCGGCTCCGGCCGGCGCACCCACCGTGACCGGCACGGTCGCGGCCTGCGCGGGCGGCTGGTGCCGGCCACGGTGCCGCTGGCGCGGACGAAGGCCGAGGTCTTCGACGATCTGGTGCTCGACACGGTGGAGACGCTCGAACGCCGGTTCGCCAAGGAACTGGCCGGGGTGGAGTTCGCGGTCGAGGACGTCCCGCCGGATCTGAACGTCTACGACTCGGACGTGCTGGAGGACGGCGAGGTGCCGCTCGCCCGGCTGCTGCCCGGGCGGCCCGGCCGCCAGGAGGTGCCGCCGCGGATCGTGCTCTACCGGCGGCCGCTGGAGTTCCGCGCGATGGATCGCGAGGACCTCGCCGACCTGGTGCATGACGTGATCATCGAGCAGGTGGCGAATCTGCTCGGGGTCGACCCGGACGAGCTGGCCTGACCGGCTGACCGGACAGGCGCCGCCACCCGGCCGGACGCGCCGGCCGGACAGCGACCCGGGTCCGGGCGGCCCCCACCGCCCGTGGACCCGTACGTGGATCAGGCGGCGACCCGCCGCTTGAGCTTGCGCCGCTCCCGCTCGGAGAGGCCACCCCAGATCCCGAACCGCTCGTCGTGGCCGAGCGCGTACTCCAGGCATTCCGTCTTCACTTCGCACCGCGAGCAGATGCGCTTCGCCTCGCGGGTCGAGCCGCCCTTCTCGGGAAAGAACGCCTCCGGGTCGGTCTGCGAGCAGAGCGCTCGCTCCTGCCACTCCGGCGCGTTCCCGAGCAGGTCGGCCACCTCGAGCTGGCCGTCCATCGATTGCCTCCTTGTCGCGCACCGGCGTCATTCGCCGCTGCAACCCCCCACGCGAAAGGCGTGCCTGTCCGTACGGTCACCATTTGTTGCGTTCCGTGCGAACAACCCCATTCAAATTACACGCGTGTAATGCGTGCGCCGTCAAGCCAAACTTGATAATGGAGTCGCCCTCCCGACACGTCCGTGACGACCGCCGCGGTCGCCCGTAGCCTCGCAACCTGCCCTATCGATTCAGACCCCGGACGAGTAACGCCCTCCCCGGCGAGTTGCCGGAAGTTTTCTGCCGTGGCGCATCGCCGGCAGGCCGGCCGGACGCCCCCGCCGGCCGCTCGCACCAAGATCAGAATTGGTGGGGCAAAGGGTAACCCGCTTCCCGCTGTACCGCCCGTCGAGCCGTCCAACGCCGACCGCGCCCCGTCCATCATGTGGACGGGGCGCGGGTTCCGGCGCGACTGACGGATCAGTCCAAGCGGGCTGGTGAGCTGGTGGGCCAAACGAATTCGGCGATCGACCCACCGGTGACCGAGATCGCGCCGGCGGACGTACTCTCGTCCCACCAGACGGTATACACACCCGCCTCCAGATCCGGGTAGACGGCACTGTGGAACACCCCGTCCCGGACGTGCCGCTCGCGTACGGCGGAGTGGGTCCGCGGGCCGTCGAGGTCCACGCGGCTGATCTCGATCTCCCGGCCGTGCAGGTCCCGCCCGGTGTGGATGATCAGCGCCCCCCGGTCGCCGCCCAGGTCGAGCACGACGCTGCCGACCTCCGACGGGCCGAGATCGTGATGGTGTGACATTCGCCGGCTCCCGTCAGGACTTCTTCGCCTGCGGGTTGCCGAACCCGTCGTACGGCGTGCCGAGGAACGGGAAGTCGGCCAGGAACGGCGCTGTCACGTCGGCCGCGCTCAGGCCCGGTGTCACCGCCGCGGCGGCGGCGTCCGGCCGGAACGTCTTGTCGACGAGCGGCACGGTCAGCCCGGCGATGGCGCGCAGCGCGATCGTCACCACGTCGTCGGCGGGACGGCGGCCGTTGGGGAAGCCGGCCAGGTCGCCGCCGAGCACGCCGAACCGGTCCGGTTTGCGGCTGGGCCGGATCGCCGTGTTCAGCCGCAGCATGTCCGCCTGCACGTCACCGGTGGTGTTGGCGAAGCCGTCGATCAGTCCGGCCGGGACGCCGGTGAGCAGGATCGCCACCAGGTCGGCGCGCGGCTTCTTGGACTTGTTCAGCGCGTCCAGATTGGGGAACACACCCGGGTAGAGCGCCGGCAACAGCCCGGCCAGCTCGGGCCGCTCCACGAACCCGGCGAACCGCTTGTCCTCCGACGGCGGCAGCGTGTTCCAGACGTCCTTCCTGGACATCGGCACGATGACCTCGTTGAACAACGGGTTACCGAGCCGCGACACCTGCGTGAAGGGTCCGGCGGCGGTGTCAGCGGCGACCCGGTCACCCAGCACCCGCACCTGCTGGCGGGACGCGCTGGTCCAGACCCCGATGGTCGAGGCGCGGTCGGCGTAGCCGTAGCGGGCCGCCTTGCGGCGTACCTGGTTGAGCGGCACCTGCACGGCGAGACTGTGCACGTTGAGCCGGTCCAGCGCGTTCACCGGCTCGCCCTCGTCCCGGAACAGCTTCTTGCCGGCGACGTGCAGCTGCTGGAACGGCCGCAGCGTACCCAGGTCGAACACCGCGCCCAGGTCGACGAAGAAGCCGTCGGCCCGCTGCCCGGCGAACACCTTCTCACCGGTGGACAGCTTGAACGTCGCCTGCCGGACCAGGTTCTGGTAGTTCGGCGTGGACAGCGGCCCGACGTTGCACGGCGGGCAGGGCAGTTTGTGCGCCAGCACGCGCGCGCGGCCGTCGGCGATCCGGGTCAGCCGGTAGAACTGCCGCCGGTTCCAGTTCTTGCTCTCCAGCGACTCGATCGGCCCGGTGTTGTAGAGAAAACTGTTCTGGTTCGTGATCTCGGTAGTGAATTCGAAACGATAGGTGACGTCCGGATAACCGTCGCCGTCGTTGTCGATGTGAATCTCGTACCGGACGTCGTCACCGAACTCGAAGAAGTTCGGGCCGCCGGACGGGAGCTGCACCGGCACGTAGTTGGCGATCAACGTGACCGTGTCCGGCTGGCTCGGCGTGACGAACGCGTACAGGTCGGAACTGTCGGCGACCGGATCCTTGGCGATCTCCGGGGCCTCGCGGTGAGAGGACATGGCGGACGCACCTTCGTCGGGGGAACGGAAGTCGGAACCGGCGCCGGGAGCCCGCGCCGGTGGAGGGTGGATCAGCGCCGGCCGGCGGCGCGCACCAGGCGGTCGGCCAGGCCGCGGTCGCGTACCTCGACCCGGGTGGTGCCGACGAAGACGTCCATGACGCCGGCCGCGGCGTCGCGGAGGTGGACCACGATCGGCTCGTCGCGCCGGCTCGCCGTGGGGGCGTTCTGGGCGGCGGACAGGCCCGGCACGGTGAGGGCGGCGGCGCCCAGTGTGGCGCTCGCCGCGGCGGTGAGCGTCTGCCTGCGGGTCAATCGCGGCCAGGTCCGCCGTTTCGGCGCGTCGGTGGTCTCGTCAGTGCTCATCGGCAACCTTTCCGGACCGGCGCCGCAGCGCCGCAGCGGGCCGGGCGCCCGGACACCGCCGGGCCCCGGTTCGGGGTCACCGGCGGCGGTCCTCGCCGAAACCGCCGCCGGCACCCACAGGTACGGCGCGCGGCGGGGAAAGGTTCGACCTCAGGCGCGGGCGTGACCGTACGCGGTCGTCCGCTTGCGGAACGGCCGCCCGGCGGCGGTGGCGATGGCCCGCAACTGCTCCTCGGTACGGGCCGACCCGTTGCCCGAGCCGGCCATCCGGGAGATCGTCTCCTCCATCAGCGTGCCGCCCAGGTCGTTGCAGCCGCCGCGCAGCATCTCCACTGTGCCTTCGTCGCCGAGCTTCACCCAGGAGCACTGAATGTTGTCGATCCGGCCGTGCAGCAGCAGCCGGGCCATCGCGTGCACCGCCCGGTTCTCCCGCCATGTCGGTCCCGGGCGGGCGATGCCGGCCAGGTAGATGGGCGCGTTGGTGTGCACGAACGGCAGCGCCACGAACTCGGTGAACCCGCCGGTACGGTCCTGCACGCCGGCCAGCACCCGGAAGTGGGCGAGCCACTGGCCCGGGTGGTCCACGTGGCCGTACATCATCGTGGAGCTGGACCGGATGCCCAGCTCGTGCGCCGTGCTCACCACGTCGACCCAGGCGGAGGCCGGCAGTTTGCCCTTGGTGAGCACCCAGCGCACGTCGTCGTCGAGGATCTCGGCGGCGGTGCCCGGGATGGTGTCCAGCCCGGCCTCGCGGAGCTGGAGCAGCCACTCCCGCACCGGCACGCCGGCCTTCGCGGCGGCGGTGACGATCTCCATCGGGGAGAACGCGTGCACGTGCATGTCCGGCACCCGCGCCTTGATCGCGCGGACGATGTCGGCGTACCCGGTCACCGGCATCTTCGGGTCGATGCCGCCCTGGAGGCAGACCTCCGTCGCGCCTGCCGTCCACGCCTCCTCGGCCCGGTCGGCGACCTGCTCCAGCGAGAGCCGGAACGCGTCGGCGTCGCT
The DNA here is from genome assembly GCF_007827625.1 of Micromonospora sp. CNZ297. Lineage (NCBI taxonomy): Bacteria > Bacillati > Actinomycetota > Actinomycetes > Micromonosporales > Micromonosporaceae > Micromonospora > Micromonospora sp. CNZ297. The sequence goes on from NZ_VISU01000021.1 coordinate 32,046, forward strand.
CTCCCGCTGGGCGAACGCGCAGAACCGGCAGCCCACGTAGCAGACGTTCGTGAAATTGATGTTGCGGTTGACCACGTAGGTCACGTCGTCGCCGACCGCATCCCGGCGCGCGTCGTCGGCCAGCCGGCACAGCTCGTCGAGCGCCGGGCCGTCCGCGCCGAACAGCGCCAGCGCCTTCGCCTCGTGCGCCGGAGTCAGCAGCGCGGCCGGGTCGTCAGCGGCGAGCCGCAGGCCCGCGCGCAGATCGGCGTCCGCGCCACCGCCCACTGGTACGCCGGCGCGCGCCTCCGGCGCCACCTTGCCGGCCACCTCGGTCCAGTCGCCGTACACGCTGTCGAAGTCGCCCCGCCGGTCGTCGGTACGGCCGGTGACGTCGATGGTGACGTGCAGGTCGGTCCGGCCGCCGTAGCCCGACTCCGGCTCCTGCCAGGGCCGTCCCTCCGGGCGGGCCGCCTCGACCGCGAGCCCGGTGGCCGGGTCGGCGAGCGCTGTGACGTGCGGCAGCAGGCGCGGATCGAGCCACGGCTCGCCCGCCCGGACGTACTCCGGGTAGACGGTCAGCCGCTCGCGCAACGTGAACCCGGCACTCGCGGTACGCGCCGCCAGCTCGTCCAGGTGCGGCCAGGGCCGCTCCGGGTTGACGTGGTCGGGCGTGACCGGGGAGACGCCGCCCCAGTCGTCGATGCCGGCGCGCAGCAGCAGGTCGTACTCGCCCGCGATGAGGTTCGGCGGGGCCTGGATGCGGGCCTTCGGGCCGAGCAGCACCCGGGCCACCGCCACTGTGGCGGCCAGGTCGTGCAGCTCGGCGTCGGGCATGCCGCGCATCGCGGTGTCCGGCTTGGCGCGGAAGTTCTGCACGATCACCTCCTGGAGGTGGCCGTACTCCCGCATCGCCCGGCGGATCGCGAAGATCGCGTCGACCCGCTCGCCCCGGTTCTCGCCGATGCCGATCAGGATTCCGGTGGTGAACGGCACCCCGACCCGGCCGGCGTCGTCGAGCACCCGCAGGCGTACCGCGGGTTCCTTGTCCGGTGAGCCGAAGTGCGGGCCGCCCGGTTCGGACCAGAGCCGGCCGGCGGTGGTCTCCAGCATCATGCCCATGCTCGGCGCGACCGGCTTGAGCCGCTGCAACTCCGACCAGGTGAGCACGCCCGGATTGAGGTGGGGCAGCAGGCCGGTCTCCTCCAGCACCGCCACCGCGCAGGCGCGCAGGTAGTCCAGCGTCGAGTCGTACCCCCGCTCGTCCAGCCACCGGCGGGCCGCCGGCCACCGCTCCTCGGGCCGGTCGCCGAGCGTGAACAGCGCCTCCTTGCAGCCCTGCGCGGCGCCCTCGCGGGCGATCGCCAGCACCTCGTCGCGTTCCAGGTAGGCGGCGGGCAGCCGGTGCGGCACGGTGGCGAACGTGCAGTAGTGGCAGCGGTCCCGGCAGAGCCGGGTGAGCGGGATGAAGACCTTCTTCGAGTACGTCACCACGCCCGGCCGCCCGGCGTCGCGCAGCCCGGCGTCGCGGATGTCGGAGGCGATCCGGAGCAGCTCGTCGAGCATCGGCCCGCGAGCGGCGAGCAGCGCGCCCGCCTCGCCGGCGTCGAGCGCCCGGCCGGTGGCGGCCCGCCCCAGTGCCCGCCGGATGCTCGCCTCGGTCGGTTCGGGGTCGCTGCGATCAACCATCCGCCCAGCCTAAGCGCTGCCGGACGGCCGGATGCCCGCCCCCGGCCGCGGGTCCGGGCACCGGGATGACCCGGGTGAGCTGCCGCACAGCGGCGGGCGACGGTGGCGGCCCAGGTGGCGGCGGGCGACGATCTCCGTCGCCCGCCGCGCGGGGCTCAGCGAGGCTGGTTCGGGTCCTCGCGGTCGAACCGCTGGGTGCGCTCGTCGTCGGCGGCCGGCGACGGCGCCCCCGGCTCGGCGGACTGGCGCGGGATCGCCTGCGTCGGGTCGGCCGACGGCGGCTGGCCGAACGGCGGCGCGTGGTGCGGCGAGCCGTACTGCGGCGCCTGCTGCGGCCCGGCGAACGGGACACCGGACTGCGGGTCGGCGGACGGCGGACCGGAGTGCGGAGCGTGCGGCGGGGCGGTGTTGAACGGCGGCGCCGACTGCGGCTGGCCGTACGGGCCGGGCTGCTGCGGCCAGCCGGGCGGGGGCGAGCCGGCCTGCGGGTAGCCCTGGCCGGGCTGCTGCGGGTAGCCACCCGGACCGGGGTAGCCGCCGGGCTGACCCGGCTGCTGCGGCCAGCCGGGCTGGGCCTGGCCGTACACGCCCGGCTGCGGCTTGGGCTTCGGCACGTAGTAGAGCGTGCGCCAGATCTTGAACACCACGAACGCGGCGACCGCGAAGATCGCCAGCCACGCCGCGCGGGTCAGCAGGCCGAGGAACGCGTCCAGCACCTCGCCGTCGGCGAGCCGGCCGACCAGCCAGATCAGGAACGTCAGCGCGCCGAACACGGCGGACACGGCGTACTCGACGAGCGCCACCTGCGTGATCAGCTTGGCCTTCGACACGACCGGGAGGATCACTGTGGCGATCAGGACGGCGAGCACCGGCAGGACCGTCGACTCCAGGCCGATGAATGTGAAATACGTGCTCCCGGCCCGGCCGGTGGACGTGCTGTAGTCGTCGATCGGCAGCAGGCGCAGCAGGCCGACGAAGAGCAGCACGGCGTTGGCGCCGAGAAGGACGAGCGCGGCCAGTTCGCGCAACGGCTTGATCAACTGGCTGGCCTGCGCGGCGTCGCCGGACGCGGGCTCGGCGGGGCTGGTCACGGACTCCCCCAGGGGACGAAAGCGGACAGTTGCCGAAGTGAGCGTAGTCTCTCCGGCCACCGGACGATCGACGGCGGCGCGTGCGGAAGGATGGACGCCATGCGCATCGTGGTACTGACCGGCGGCATCGGGGGAGCCCGTTTCCTGCTCGGCGTGCGGGCGTACGCCCGGGAGGTGGGCGCCGAGGTGACCGCAGTGGTCAACGTCGGCGACGATCTGCTGCTGCACGGGCTGAAGGTCTGCCCCGACCTGGACAGCGTGCTCTACACGCTCGGCGGCGGCGCCGACCCGGAGCGGGGCTGGGGCCGGGCGGGCGAGACCTGGACGGTGAAGAACGAGCTGGCCGCGTACGGCGCGGAGCCGAGCTGGTTCGGCCTGGGCGACAAGGACGTCGCCACCCACCTGGTGCGCACCCAGATGATCAACGCCGGCTATCCGCTGTCCCAGGTCACCGAGGCACTGGCGGCCCGCTGGCAGCCGGGCGTACGGCTGCTGCCCGCCACCGACGACCGCCTGGAGACCCACGCCGTCGTCACCGACGAGCAGGGCCGCCGGGCGATCCACTTCCAGGAGTGGTGGGTGCGGTATCGGGCCGGCGTACCCACCGACCGGTTCGTCTTCGTCGGCGCGGACGCGGCGAAGCCCGCGCCCGGCGTGGTCGAGGCGATCGCCGCCGCGGACGTGGTGCTGATCGCACCGAGCAACCCGGTGGTGAGCATCGCCCCGGTGCTGGCGGTACCCGGGCTGCGCGACGCGGTTGCCGGCGGCCCGGCCCCGGTGATCGGGGTGTCGCCGATCATCGGCGGTGCGCCGGTACGCGGCATGGCCGACCGCTGCCTCGCCGTGCTCGGCGTGGAGTGCAGCGCGGCCGGCGTGGGCGGCCTCTACGGCGCCCGGCCGGCGGGCGGGCTGCTCGACGGCTGGCTGGTCGCGCCGGAGGACGAGGGCACTGTGGTGCCGGACGTGACCGTCCGCGCGGCGCCGCTGCGGATGACCGACGAGGCGGCGACCGCCGCGATGGTGCGCGCCGCGCTGGAGTTGATGTGAGGCTGGAGATCCTGCCGGTGCAGGGCATCGGTGACGTGACCGAGGGCGACGACCTGGCGGCGCTGATCACCGGTGCGGCGCCCTGGCTGCGCGACCACGACGTCCTGGTGGTCACCAGCAAGATCGTGTCGAAGGCGGAGGGCCGGCTGGTCGACGTGCCGGCCGACGGCCCGGAACGGCTCGCCGAGCGGGACCGGATCCTGGCCGGGGAGACCGCCCGGGTGGTGGCGACCCGGGGCGCGACCCGGATCGTGCAGACCCACCACGGGTTCGTGATGGCCTCCGCCGGCATCGACGCCTCGAACGTGGACAAGACCAGGCTGGTGCTGCTGCCCGTCGACCCGGACGCGTCCGCCCGGGCGCTGCGCGCCGCGTTGCGCGACCGGTACGGCGTCGACGTCGCAGTGATCGTCAGCGACACGATGGGACGCCCGTGGCGCAACGGGCTCACCGACGTGGCGCTCGGGGTGGCCGGCATGCCGGCGATCCGTGACCACCGGGGCGAGGTCGACCCGTACGGCAACGAGCTGTTCGTCACCCAGATGGCGGTGGTCGACGAGCTGGCAGCGGCCGGTGAGCTGATCAAGGGCAAGTGCGACCAGGTGCCGGTCGCCGTGGTGCGGGGTTACCTCGCCGCGACCCGGGACGACGACGAGGGCGCCCGCACGCTGGTGCGCGACGCCTCGATGGACCTGTTCTCGCTCGGCACGGCCGAGGCGCGCGCCGCCGGCCTGCGGGCGGCGGCGACGCTCGCGGACCGGATCGGCCCCGAGCCCGCCGACGCGGACGTCGTGCGGCGGGCGATCGACGCGGTGGCCGACGTGGTCGCGCCGGGCACCGTCTTCACCCACGTCACCGACGACGAGGTACGCGACGGACTGGCCGCGACAGTTCCCGGCTGGCCCGCCTCGGCCACCGGCCTGCTGCTCGGCGCGGCGCCCGCCCCGGTGGACCGGGCGGACCTGGTCCGGTTCGGCGCGGACCTGCAACGCCTGCGCGCCGCGCTGGCCGCCGAGGGGATCGACTCGACGTTGCTCCCGCCCCCGTCCGGCAGCACCGCGAGCGCCACGCTGGCACTCTGACTCCGGCGGGCGCGCTCAGGCGTCGAGGACGGCCCGGCCCAGCGGGGTGAGCGTATGCAGGACGGTGTTGCGGTCACGCTGGCTGACCAGCAGCCCCGCGTTGCGCAGCACTGTGGTGTGCTGGCTGGCCGCGGCGGCGGAGATGCGCAGCCGGCGGGCCATCTCGCCGGTGGTGCAGCCCTCGTCGGCGGCCTGGAGCACCCGGGAGCGGGTCCGGCCGAGCAGGGCGGCGAGCGCCTCGCCCTGCGGTGACGCGGCGGGGCCGGACGCGGGCGTCAGGCCGGCGAGCCGGTCGACCGGGTAGACCAGCACCGGGGGCAGCGTCGGGTCGACGAGCGCCACCGGCGTACGCGAGCAGAAGAACGACGGCACGAGCAGCAGCCCTCGGCCGTCCAGGTGCAGTTCCCGGGTGTCCGGGTAGTCGAGCACCTCCAGCACGCCCGAGACCCAGCGCATGTTCGGCCGCAGGCTGGCGAGCAGCCCTTCGGCGCCGCCGTCGAGCATGGCGCGCGCACGCCGGGCCCGGTCCGCCTCGACCGCCGCCTGCACCCGGGCCCAGTAGGGCGTCACCGCCAGCGACTGGTAGCGGGCCATGGCGTCGGTGAGGTGGTGCAGCGTCGCGGGCTCACCACGGGCGAGCGCGCCGGCCGACGACGGCAGCGCGGTCTCCCCGGCCAGCCGCGTGAGGTCGCGGCGCAGCATGTCCACAGGGGTGCCCCGGACCGCGTCCAGCCCGGCCTCGATGCCCTCCCGGCTGGCGGACGGGGTGAGGAAGTCGGGGAAGTAGCCGCGCGGCGGGTTGAGCGCGAGCAGCAGACGGTACTGCTCGGCGTCGGTGTCGGTCCGCAGTCCGTGCGCCACGGTGCGCCGCCACGTGGTCATCATCGGGTCCCGGCTGCGCCCCTGGAGCAGGTGCAGGCTGAGGACCAGCTCCCAGAGCGGGTCCGCGGCCGGTGCGACCCGGGTCCGCAGGACGTCCTCGCCCGAGAAAATGATCTTCAACATGGATTGCTCCCGTGCGGACGGCGGGGGTGCCCGCCACACTTCGCACTGTACCCGCCGGCACTAATCTCCATCTTTAAGCGTCAGGTGAAAAACCTCGACGGTGGGCGGGCGGGTTCGGCAAACTCTCTGTTGCCTGCCGACGCCGGGGCGCAACATCGACCCGGACGCCGGCTGACGGGCGTGGCCGGGTGGCACCACGAGGGTCTGCGACTTCAGTCGCAGGGGTGCCGCCCGGCCCTCGCTCATCCGATCCAGAGCGCCACCCGATGGTCCTCGTCGGTGACGTAGTAGCAGCGTCCCGCCAGCTCGGCCAGCCCCTCCACGTGGTGGAACGGCGCCAGCTCCGCGACCACCTCCCCCGCCACCAGGGCGTCCCCGCCCGCGTCGTGCCGGAACCGCACGTGCCGGGAGGTCACCTCACCGCCGTGCGGGTGGTCGTCAAGCAGCACCGAACCCTTGCCCAGCGCGTCGATCGACCCGGTCACCGCCGCGTAGCCGCCGTCGCCGGTCGGCGTGATCGCGCGGAAACCGGCGAGCGCGCCGGGCGGCGTCACACCGGTCAGCGCGTACGCCCCGAGCCCCAGCAGGTCACCCGAGTGCTCCGGGTCGTCGAACATCTCCGGTACGCCGGCCAGCTCGACGTAGACCGGCTCCCCCGCGGCGGTCACCGGGAACCGCAGGCCCAGCAGCGCCGTACCGGCCGGGGTGAACACCGCCGCCTCCACGTTGACCGGCAGGTCGTCGGCGGCCAGCCGGGCCACCCAGCTCTTGGCGCGGGCGGTGCCCCGGGCCAGCGTCTCCACGATGAACCGCTCCCGGACCCGGTCACCTGCCGGCAGCAGCGTCAGCGGGGCGGCGGCGAGCGCGTCGTTCACCGCCCGGTGCAGCCGGAAGCGGTTGCGCACCACGTGCACCGGCAGCGGCCCGGTCACCGCGTCGTCCTCCCGGAACCGGGCCACGAACGCGCGCCGGGGCCGCAGCGGGCCGCGCTTGGACCCGAAGTGCGAGCCGAAGACGTACACCCAGCCGTCGTGGTGGGCCAGCGCCTCGCCGTCCTCGGTGCGGCCGTTCTCCGGGCCCGCGTCGGCGGCCACGTGGTGCGCCTCCCAGTGGCCGTCGTCGCGTTCCAGCAGCAGCGCCAGGCACTGCTCGACCGGCCCCTCGTCCAGCACGGTCCAGAAGCCACGGCGCGCGCCGTGCGCCCGCAGCAGCGCGGCCGACCGCACCGGCAGGAGGTCGCTGGCCTCGTTGCCGGCCACCAGGAACTCGACGAGTCGCAGGGTCACCGCGCCAGGGTACGGAGGCGGCGCTCGTAGAGTGTCCGGGTGCCCGACTTCACCTCGTACACCGAACTGCACGCCGACGCCGTCGCCACGCTGAGCCGCTGGACGGCGACCAGCCCCGCCGCCGGCGCCGCCCGGGACCGCACCTTGGCGCTGCTGGCCGACGGGCCGGTCGCGATGAGCCGGACGCACCGGGCCGGGCACGTCACGGCGAGCGCGCTGGTGCTCGACCCGGACGGCCGGGTGCTGCTCTGCCTGCACGGCAAGATCCGCAGGTGGATGCAGCTCGGCGGGCACTGCGAGCCCGGCGACCGGACGCTCGTGGCCGCCGCGCTGCGCGAGGCCACCGAGGAGTCCGGCATCACCGGCCTGACCGTCGAGCCGGAGCCGATCGACGTGGACATCCACCAGGTGACCTGCCAGGGCGGCTCGTTCCACTACGACGTCCGGTACGCCGCCCTGGCCCCGGCGGGCGCGGTCGAGCGGGTCAGCGCGGAGTCCGAGGCGCTCGGCTGGTTCCCGCCGGACCGGCTACCCGAGCCGCTCGCCCACGCCACCGCCCAGCTCGTGCCGCCGGCGCTCGCGGTGCTGGCCCGCCACGCCGGCGGCTGAGCGGCGGTACCGCGCCGCGCCGCCGGACGCGGGTCGGCGGGTCGGCGGATCAGACCAGGCCCTCCTCGCCGCGTTCCTTCAGCTCGTCCACGATCTTCTTCACGTCCTGCGCGCGGTCGCGCGGGCACACCAGCAGCGCGTCAGGGGTGTCCACGACGATCAGGTCGTGCACGCCGACGGTCGCCACCAGCCGGCCGGAGTGCGGCACCACCACGGTGCCGGTGGTGTCGTGCAGCAGCACGCCCGGCTTCGCGTCCCCGCCCAGCACCACGTTGCCGGCGCCGTCGGCGGGCAGCACCTCGCCGAGCGTGTGGAAGTCGCCCACGTCGTTCCAGCCGAAGTCGCCGGGCACCGTGCCCACCCGGCCGGCCGTCGCCGCACCCTCCATCACCGCGTAGTCGACCGAGATCCGGGGCAGCGTCGGCCAGATCCGGCCGAGCACGTCGTCCTGCTCGGGGGTGCCCCAGGCCGCCGCGATGGCGGTGATCCCGGCGTGCAGCTCCGGCTGCTGGCGGGCCAGCTCGGCCAGGAAGACGTCCACCCGCCAGACGAACATGCTGGCGTTCCAGAGGTGCCGCCCGGAACGGACGTACACCTCGGCCACCTCGGCGGCCGGCTTCTCCTTGAACTCGCGTACCGGGCGCAGCGTGCCGTCCCCCACCGGCTCACCGGTCTCCAGGTAGCCGTAGCCGGTCTCCGGGCGCGTCGGGGTGATGCCCACAGTCATCAGCAGCCCCTGCTCCGCGCCGCGGATGGCCTGCCGTACCACCTCGGCCAGCCGGGCCGGGTCGCCGATCAGGTGGTCGGCGGCGAACGAGCCCATCACCGCGTCCGGGGTCCGGGTGGCGATCACCGCGGCGGCCAGCGCGATCGCGGCGCAGGAGTCGCGCGGCGACGGCTCGACCAGGATGTTCTCCTCCGGCAGGCCAGCCAGTTGCCGAGCCACCGCCGCGGCGTGCGCGGCCCCGGTGACCACGAGCGTGCGCTCCGGAGTGGTCAGCGGCGACAACCGGTCGACAGTGGCCTGCAACAGCGAGGCGGCGGTGCCGGTCAGCGGGTGGAGGAATTTGGGATGGCCGGCACGGGACAACGGCCACAACCTCGTGCCGCTGCCGCCCGCCGGGATGACGGCGTAGAACATCAGCACATCATGCCCGAAGCGGGCGAGCCGTCACGGTCGGTCGCCCGGGACCGGCAGCCGGCGCTCAGGACCGGGCCCGTCGCCATGCCGCGATGTGGACCTCGGCGCTGGACTCCCAGGTGAACTCCTTGGCCCTGTCGAAACCGGCCTTGGCCAGGGACAGCCGCCGCTGCTCGTCGTCCAGGAGGGCGGCCAGGTCGGTGGCGATCTGGTCCGGGTCCTCGCTGGTGTAGGCCACCGCGTCGCCGCCCACCTCGGGCAGGGACAGGCGCGGCGTGGTGAGCACCGGGGCGGCGCACGCCATCGCCTCCAGGATCGGCAGGCCGAAACCCTCGCCGTACGAGGGGTACGCCGCCACCAGCGCGCCGCCGAGGAAGCCGGGCAGGTCGGCGTAGCGCAGGTAACCCGGGCGCAGCAGCCGCAGGTGCGACGGGACCTCGGCCACCGCGCGGTCGATGTCGTCGTCGTGGCCCTGGCCGCCGGCCACCACCAGCGCGGGCGGGTTCGTCCGGTCGGCCACCGCCCGGGCCCAGCCGCGGATCAGGTTGGGTACGTTCTTGCGCGGCTCCTTGGCCCCGAGGAACGCGATGTAGCTGCTGTCGCCGAGCCCCAGGCGGGCCCGGACGCGTGCCTTCTCCTCGTCACCCGGCGCGTGGAACGCGTCCTGGTCGACACCGTGGTAGGCGACGTCGATCCGGGTCGGGTCGGCGTCCAGCAGCCGGATCAGCTCGTCGCGGGTGGCCTTGCTCGGCACGATCACCCGGTTCGCCCGGCGCAGCGAGGTCTTGATCGCGCTGCGGAAGAACGTCCGGCGCGACTTGTCGTAGTGCTCCGGCTCGGTGAAGAACGTCGCGTCGTGCACGGTGACAGTGACCGGGCAGCCGGCCCGCAGCGGGCAGGTGTAGAACGGCGAGTGCAGCACCTCGGCGCCGACCTGCTGGGCCAGCAGCGGCAGGCCGGTCTGCTCCCAGGCCAGCCGGGCCGGCCGGTGCGCCACCGCCGCCGGGGCGGGGATCACCTCCGCGCCGGGCAGCATCCGGGTGTAGCGCTCCAGGTCGGTGCGGAGGCTGACCACGGCCAGGTCGACGCCGGTGCCGCAGACCCGGCCCAGCGCGCCGAGCAGTCCGTCGACGTATCTACCGACGCCGCCACGGTCGGCGGGGACACTCGTGGCGTCGATGAGAACGCGGGGCGGGCGACCGGCGGTCACGGGGCGACTCCTCAGGTGGCGCAGTTGTGGGGAATAACACTCTCGGCAAGCCTACGCCGGGCCGGGCGCGAGGCGCTGACCGCGACCCGACGGTACGCCGACTTGTCGCTGTCATCGAGTACGCACGCGGGGCGCGTATCGTTCGCGCCGATGGCCGACAACATTGCCCGGGTGTTCGCCGACGCGATCGCGACCGACCCCACCCGACCGCTGCTGACCTGGTACGACGACGCCACCGGCGAACGCACCGAACTCTCCGGGGCGACGCTCGCGAACTGGGTGGCGAAGACCGCGAACCTGCTCACCGACGAGGTCGGCGCCGCGCCCGGCGACGCGGCCGGGGTGCTGCTGCCGCCGCACTGGCAGACCGCCGCGGTGCTGCTCGGCTGCTGGTCGGCGAAGCTCACAGTGACCGGCACGCCGGGCCCGGTGGAGGCACTGTTCGTGGCCGTCGGCCGGGTGGACGAGACGGCCGGGTGGCCGGCCGGCGAGCGGTACGCGCTGGCGCTCGACCCGTTCGCGCTGCCGATGCGGCAGGTGCCGGCCGGCTGCACCGACTTCGTCTCCGCGGTACGCGGACACGGCGACCACTTCACGCCGAACCCGGCCGGTGGCGAGGCGGACGCGGCGCTGCTGGCCCGCGCACAGGCTCGCGCCACCGAGCTGGGCCTGGCTCAGGGCGATCGCCTCCTGGTCGACGTGACCACCCACCCCGACCCGGTCGACTGGCTGCTCACCCCGCTGACCGCAGGCGCCAGCGTGGTCGCGTGCGCCCACCCCGACCCGGCCCGCCTGCCTTCCCGCGCCGAAACCGAGAAGACCACCCACACCCTGGCCTGACGCCCGCCCCTTCCCCTCCCCGTTGATCTTGCGGTTTCGGCCCTCGGGACGGGTGATTCGCCCCGTTCGCCGGGGCGGAACGTGCAAGATCAACGGGCGGGGCGGCGGGGCGGAGAGTGCGAGATCAGCGAGGCGGGGCGGGGCTGTCGGCGGTGGCCCGGCGCTGGGCCAGTGCGGCGAACGCCGTCAGGGACTCCGGGTTGGCCAGGGCGCCCTTGGCCGCCGCGCTGTCGACCGGGGTGCCCGTCAGGATCTTCTTGACCGGCACCTCCAGCTTCTTCGCGCTCAGCGTGCGGGGCACGGCCCGGACCTGGTGGATCTCGTCCGGCACGTGCCGCGGCGACAGCGCGGTACGCAGCTCCCGGCAGATCTTGCGCCGCATCTCGTCGTCGAGTTCCAGGCCCTCGGCGAGCACCACGAACAGCAGCAGCTCGCCCGCGCCGCCCTCGTCGTCCTCCAGGTGCACGACGACCGAGTCGACCACCTCGTCCAGCCCCTCGACCACCGAGTAGAACTCGGCGGTGCCGAGGCGTACGCCGCCCCGGTTGAGCGTGGCGTCGGACCGGCCAGTGATCACGCACCCGCCGCGCTCGTTCACGGTGATCCAGTCGCCGTGCCGCCACACCCCGGGATAGACCTCGAAGTACGCCTCCCGGTAGCGGGCGCCGTCCGGGTCGTTCCAGAACCCGACCGGCATGCTCGGCATCGGCTCGGTGATCACCAGCTCGCCGAGCTGCCCGATCACAGCGCTGCCGTCGGCGGAGCGGGCCTCCACCTTCGCGCCGAGCGCCCGGCAGGCGATCTCCCCCGCGTACACCGGCAGCAGCGGCACGCCGCCGACGAACCCGGTGCACACGTCCGTGCCTCCGGACAGCGACTGGAGCTGGAGGCGGTCGCTCACGTTCTCGTACACCCAGGTGAAGCCCTCGGCCGGCAGCGGCGCGCCGGTCGAACCGAGGCCGCGCACCGCGGACATGTCGGCGACCTCGCGCGGCACCAGCCCGGCCTTGCGGCAGGCCAGCAGGAACGGCGCGGACGTGCCGAAGTACGTGGTGCCGGTGTCGGCGGCCAGCCGCCACAGCGCGCCCAGGTCGGGGTGGCCCGGGTTGCCGTCGAACAACACGATCGCCGCGCCCACCGCCGGGCCGGAGACCAGGAAGTTCCACATCATCCAGCCGGTCGTGGTGAACCACAGGAACCGGTCGGACGGGCCCAGGTCGTGGTGCAGCGCCAGCATCTTGAGGTGTTCCAGCAGGATGCCGCCGTGGCCGTGCACGATCGGCTTGGGCAGGCCGGTGGTGCCGGAGGAGTACAGCACGTAGAGCGGGTGGTCGAAGGCGACAGGGGTGAACGTCAACGGCTCGTCCGTCGCCGCCGCCAGCTCCGCCCACGGCAGCGCGCCGTCGGGGGCCGGGCCGTCCGGATCGAGGTACGCGATGGCGACCGTGTGCCGCAGCGACGGCAGCGCGGCCCGGATCGCGGCCACCTCGGCGCGCCTGTCGACCGGCTTGTCGCCGTACCGGTAGCCGTCCACGGCGACCAGCACCGTGGGCTCGATCTGCTGCCAGCGGTCGGTGACGCTGCGGGTGCCGAACTCGGGCGCGCAGGAGGAGAAGATCGCGCCCAGGCTGGCGGTGGCGAGCAGCAGGACGTACGTCTCCGGGATGTTCGGCGCGTACGCGGCCACCCGGTCGCCCGGCCCGACACCGAGGCGGCGCAGCCCGGCGGCCACCCGGCGGACCCGCTCGCGCAGCTCGGCCGCGGTGAGCGTCTCCGGCGCGCGGGTCTGACCGTGCGCGATCACCGCCGGGTCGTCGTCGCCCAGCCCCGGCATGCGCAGCACGTTCTCGGCGTAGTTGAGCGTCGCGCCGGGGAACCAGCGGGTGCCCGGCATGGCCCGGCCGGTGAGGGTGGCGGTCGGCGGGGTGTGCGCGACCACGTCGAAGTAGTCCCAGATCGAGCGCCAGAAGGCGTCCAGGTCGGTCACCGACCACTGCCACAGCGCGTCGTAGTCGGCGAACTCCAGCCCGCGGTGCTCGGCCAGCCAGCGCAGGTAGTCACCGATCCGCGACCGCTCCCGCACGTCCGCCGGCGGCGTCCACAGCACGTCAGCCACTGTTCCACCCTCCCCTGGGCCCGCCACGACGGTGTGCCGGGGCCGTGGCGCCATCTTGCCCTACCTCGTGCCGCCATTGTCCGCGCCGGGTACGCCGTACGGGGCGTGCCCCGCCCACACCCCGAACCCCCACCCCATGTGGCTCGCGTGTAAGGAAGGGCCCCCTATTAACGCCTCGTGCAGAGGAAGGGCCCCTTGTTAACACCTCGCCCTCCGCGGGTGTCTGCCGCCGGTGGAGGCGGCGCGGGTAGGCCCGGGGGGGGTGTTAACAGGGGTCCCCTCCTCTACCGCAGGCGTTAACAAGGGGCCCTTCCTTACACCTCAGCCAGCGCGGTGGGCCTGGATAGCGCGGCGCCGGGCGAGCCGGTGCGCGCGCCGGATCTCGGCCTCCCGGAAGCGGCGCTCGTCCTCCGGCGTCTCGGGCAGCACCGGGCGGACCGGCCGGGGCGTGCCACCCACGTCGACGCCCACGAACACCAGGTACGCGGTGGCGACCCGGACCGGTTCCTCCTCGGCCGAGTCCCAGCGTTCGGCGACCACCTTCACCCCGACCTCCATCGAGGTCTGTCCGGTCCAGTTGATCTGCGCGTGCGCGTGCACGAGATCGCCCACCCGGACCGGCTCGGAGAAGACGATCTCGTCGATGGACGCGGTCACCGCGGTGCCGCCGCTGTGCCGCGCCGCCGCCGCGCCGGCGACGTCGTCCACGAATTTCATCAGTACCCCACCGTGCACGGTCCCGTACAGATTGACATCGACCGCGGTCATGATGCGACTGAGCGTGACGCGGGAGTACGACGTGGGCTTACCCGGCGGGACCGCGGGATGATCTGTCATGCCGAAAACGGTACGGTGCGCGGATGCGACATCTCTGGAGCTTCCTCGCCGGGTTGGCGGTGGCGCCCGTCACCTGGGTGCTCGTCACGCTCGGTCAGGACGGATCTGAGCGGACCGTCGACCGCTGGGTGGAGATCGGGACGTACAGCACGCCGAACCTGATCGAGCCGGCCGTCTATCTGGGCGTCGCCGGCATCCTGCTCGGCCTGCTCGGCACGTTGCGCTTCTCGCCGTTCGGCCCGCTGGTGGCCGGCCTGCTGCTCGCGGTCCCGTACCTCGGGCTGTTCGTCGCGCCGTTCAGCGTGCGGGACCGGGTGCCGGACGACCTGAAGCTGCTCGGTGACCCGCTGCCGCTGCGCGACCCGCTGGACAACGGCACGCTGTTCCTCATCGGCGTGCTGCTGCTGATGGCGGTGTTCAGCACGAGCCGCTGGCGGCGTCCCGCCACACCCGCGACGGCCGAGGCGGAGCTGACCCCGGCCGTCGCGCCGGTGGAGCACAAGCCGGCGCTCACCGACTGGCCCCCGGCGCCGGCGAAGGACCCGGACACGCCGCCGCTCACGCTGGCGTACCCCGAGACCCCGACCGAGCCGCTGCCCCGCCGCACCGGCGGCGAGTCGCCGTGGTCCGCGCCCCCGCGCGGCGCCGGCCGGCCGGAGGGCACCGAGAGCCGTTGAACGAGCGCGGGCGGGCCGGTACGCACCGGCCCGCCCGCCCGAACGCCTGCGGTCAGCCCTTGAGTAGCTGACGCGCCATCACGATGCGCTGCACCTGGTTGGTGCCCTCGTAGATCTGGGTGATCTTGGCGTCCCGCATCATCCGCTCGACCGGGTAGTCGCGGGTGTAGCCGTAGCCGCCGAGCAGCTGGACCGCGTCGGTGGTGATCTCCATGGCGGCGTCGGACGCGAAGCACTTCGCGGCCGCACCGAAGTAGGTCAGGTCCGCGTCGCCGCGCTCGGACCTGCCGGCGGCGGCGTACGTGAGCTGCCGCGCCGCCTCCAGCTTCATGCCCATGTCGGCGAGCATGAACTGGATGCCCTGGAAGTCGGCGACCGGCTTGCCGAACTGCTTGCGCTCCTGGACGTAGCCCTTGGCGTAGTCCAGCGCGCCCTGAGCGATACCGACGGCCTGGGCGGCGATGGTGACCCGGGTGTGGTCCAGCGTCTTCATCGCGGTGGCGAAGCCGGTGCCCTCGGCGCCGATCATGCGGTCGGCCGGGATCCGGACGTTGTCGAAGTAGACCTCACGGGTGGGCGAGCCCTTGATGCCGAGCTTCTTCTCCGGGGCGCCGAAGCTGACGCCCGGGTCGGACTTCTCCACCACGAACGCGGAGATGCCCTTCGAGCGCGCTGTGGGATCGGTCACGGCGAACACGGTGTAGTACTCGGAAACGCCCGCGTTGGTGATCCACCGCTTCACGCCGTTGAGCACCCAGTGGTCTCCGTCACGTACCGCCTTGGTGGTCATCGCGGCGGCGTCGCTGCCCGCCTCCGGCTCGGAGAGGCAGTAGGAGAACATGCCCTCCCCGGCCGCGACCGGGGTGAGGTACTTGCGCTTGAGTTCCTCGGAGCCGGCCAGCAGCAGCGGCATGGTGCCCAGCTTGTTCACCGCCGGGATCAGCGAGGACGACGCGCAGGCCCGGGCCACCTCCTCGATCACGATGGCCGTGGCCAGCGCATCCGCGCCGGCGCCGCCGTACTCGACCGGGATGTGCGGGGCGTGGAAGTCGGCCGCCCGCAGGGCCTCGTAGGACGCCTTGGGGAACTCACCTGTCTCATCCGCCTCGGCGGCGTGCGGAGCCACCTTGGCCGCACAGACCTCACGGACCGCCTCCCGGATCGCCTCGTGTTCCTCCGGCAACCGGTAGACGTCGAACGACTGCTCTGCGGCCATGTCGGCCCTCCCCTTTCACCGCTATCATGCGCAGTCTGTGCCGCCCGGGGGCCGACGACTGCCGCAAACTGAAGGATAGCCACCGGCCCCGGCCGAACCTTACCGGCGGGTAGGCTCGCGCCCGAGCCTCGCCCGCCCAACCCCATTACCCTCACAGCAGACATCCAGTTCCCTCGGTGCCCGGCCTCGGCGCCCCAGCAGAATGCGACGCGTGGAAGCGCCGCCAGTGCGAGCGGAGAAGACAGGCGTGACGATTCCGTACCCGAACACCCAGCCGATGCCCGCCATCGCCGCGGTGACCCCGCCGTCCGGCGCCGCCCGCCCGCGGGTGACCTTCCTCGGCACCGGCTACCTCGGTGCGACCTACGCCATCTGCTACGCGGAGCTGGGCTACGAGGTGCTCGGCTTCGACGTCGACGCGGACAAGATCGCCAAGCTGAACGCGGGCGAGGTGCCGATCCACGAGCCCGGCCTCGACGAGCTGCTGCGGCGCAACCTGGCCGCCGGCCGGCTGCGGTTCAGCACCGACATCCAGGAGACCGCAGACTTCGGCGACGTCCACTTCATCTGCGTCGGCACCCCGCAGCGGGCCGACGGCATGGGCGCCGACCTGTCGTACGTCGAGGCGTCCGTGACCAGCCTCGCCCAGCACCTGACCCGCAAGGCGCTGATCGTCGGCAAGTCCACCGTGCCGGTGGGCACCGCCGAGTGGGTGGAGCAGCTCGTCGGCAAGCACACCCCGGCCGACCTCGGCGTCGAGGTGGCGTGGAGCCCCGAGTTCCTCCAGGAGGGCTTCGCCGTCGACGACGTGCTGCGTCCGAACCGGATCGTGGTCGGCGTCAAGAGCGAGTGGGCCAACGGCATGCTCTTCGCCGCCCACAAAGGCGTCTTCGACCTCGCCGCCACCGAGGACCGCGAGGTGCCGCTGGTGGTCACCGACTTCGCCACCGCCGAGCTGGTCAAGGTCGCCGCGAACGCGTTCCTCGCCACCAAGATCTCCTTCATCAACGCGATGGCCGAGGTCTGCGAGGCGGCCGGCGGCGACGTCACCCAGCTCGCCCGCTCGATCGGCTACGACCCGCGCATCGGCAACCGCTTCCTCCAGGCCGGGCTCGGCTTCGGCGGCGCCTGCCTGCCCAAGGACATCCGCGCCTTCCAGGCCCGCGCGCAGGAGCTGGGCGCCGGTGAGGCGCTGCGCTTCCTGCACGAGGTGGACCTGATCAACCAGCGCCGCCGCAGCCGCGTGGTGCAGCTCGCCGCCGAACTGCTCGGCCGCCGCTCCGGGCCGGCCGGCCCGGACCTGTCCGGCACGCGGGTCGCGGTGCTCGGCGCCACGTTCAAACCCAACACCGACGACGTACGCGACGCGCCGGCGCTCGCGGTCGCCTCGCTGCTCGGCAAGGCCGGCGCCGACGTGCACGTGTTCGACCCGCAGGGGGTCGAGAACGCACGCCGGGCGGTGCCCGAGCTGACGTACGAGGAGACGATGAACGACGCCGTCCGCGGCGCCGACCTGGTCTGCGTGCTCACCGAGTGGGCCGAGTTCCGCAACGCCGACCCGGTGGCCCTGGGCGAGCTGGCGAACGGCCGCAAGGTGGTCGACGGGCGCAACTGCCTCGACTCCACACTGTGGACGCAGGCCGGCTGGGAGTACCGCGGCATGGGTCGCCCCTGATCCGCTGAGCGCGCGGACCGGCCGCCGGGGAACGTCTCCCGGCGGCCGGTCCGTTTTTGTTGTCCCGAACGCGGCGGCAACTGTCGAAATCCCGGCCCACTCAAGGCATGCTGCCTCTGGGAGGTCCACAGTGCGGGGGCACGGGCGGACGGGAGACTGTCGTGGAGAGCTTCAGGTGCGCCTCGTGCGGGCAGGACATCAAGCCCGCCGTCGTCTGCCCGCACTGCGGCGCGCACCAGCCGCAGTGGGCCGAGCACCTGGCCGACATCGAGCGCTCGATCGCCGAGATGAAGGCCCGCGACGCCGAGATCGCCCGGGAGCAGCGGCAGATCGCCGCGAAGATGCAGGCCGCCCTCTTCCAGCGGGACATCCTGGCGCACGCCGGTGAGGAACGGATCCGGCAGGCCACCCGGCCGCGCCGGGTGCTGCGCCGCCGGCCCGGCCGCCGCCCGCCCACCGCCGCCACCGGCGCGCCGCCCCGGGTGCCCCGCCAGGGCACCCCGCCGCCCGGCCCGCCGGAGGACCTGCCCCCGTCGCCGCCGCGCGGCCGCCCGCGCTGGCTCGACGCGGACGACCCGGAGCACCCGCCCGAGGCGTCCTCGCGCGAGGTGCAGAACATCCCGCTCGGGCTGGGCGCGCTCCTGCTCGGCGTCGCCGCGGTGGTCTTCGCCGCGGTCGCCACCAGCTCGATGGACGCGCTGGCCCGCCTTGGCGTGCTGCTGGTGGCGACGGCGCTGATGCTGCTCGCCCCGCCGGTGCTGGCCCGGCGCGGGCTCACCTCCACCGCCGAGACCATCGCCGCGGTCGGGTTGCTGCTGGTGCCGCTGGCCGGGTACGCGCTCTGGGCCGTGGACCGGATCGGCGGCGGCTCGTCGGGTGCCGCGTTCGCCGGGACGATCTTCCTGGTCACCACGCTCGTCGCTCTCGGGTACGCGTACGGGACGGGTCTGCGCGCGCCACGCTTCGCCACAGTGCTGGCCGCCCAGCCGGTGCTGCCGCTGCTGGCGTACGAGCGGATCACCGGGCCGGTCGGCTGGGCGCTGGTGCTGACCGTGGTGGCAGTGCTCGACCTGGCGCTCGCGCGCTCGGCGGTGGTACGCGAGCGGCCCGTCCGGCGGGACCTGCCCGTCACCGAGCAGGCACCTCCCGTCCCGCCCCGGCAGCGCGCCGACGACGACCGGCCCGAGTCGGCGCCGGAGGAGTCCGCCGAGGTGCTGGGCGGTGAGACACCACCGGGTCCGGCCGCCACCGCCACCGCCCGGCCGGTGCCGTGGCTGCCCGAGCTGACCTGGCTGCTGCACGGCGTGGCGGTCGCTGTCGCGCTGGCGTACGCGGTGACCGGACTGCTGCGCGCCACCACGGTGCCGCCGGCCGCCGCCGCGGGCACGGTGCTGCTGCTCGCCGCCCTGGTCGCGCTGGCCGGGACGCTCGTGCTGCGCCGGCCGCCGCTGCCGGACGTGGGCGCCGGCATCCTCACGCTGGCGGTCATCGGCGCTCTCGGCCGGGTCGCCTCGGTGGCTCTGCCCGGCCGGTCCCTGCTGCTCATCTCTGCCGTCATCGCGCTGACCGGGCTCGCCGTCCGGGCCGTACCGGAGACGGCCCGGCGTGGCCCGCAGATCGCCTCCGCGGTGGCGCTCACGGTCAGCGGCCTGGTGGTGGCCGGTGGCGCGCTGCGCGCCGGGCTGGCCCCGGTCCGGGCCGCCTTGCCGGCGTGGTCGGCGGATCTGACCGGATGGCACGCCGAGCTGGCCCGGGCGGTCGGCCCGACCGGCTGGCAGCTCGCGGCCAGCGCGTCGTTGCTCACGATCGCCGCCGTGATCGCGCTGCCGGCCGAGATCCGGCGCGAGTTCGCGGTGGTCGGCGCGGCGCTCACCGCGCTCGCCGTACCCGCGTCGCTCGGTCTGGGCTGGGCGGCGGCCTGCTGGCCGATGCTGCTCACAGCGGTAGCGGTCGGCGTGCTCGGGCTGACCGCACGCACCGAACGGTCCGCTGTGGCGCACGCGGTGACAGCGGCCGGGCTGGGCCTGGTCGGCGCGGGTGCTTCGCTCGCCCGCCCGGCGCTCACCGCCGCCGCGCTGACTGTTCTGTTCCTGGCCGGGGCGCTGGTGTCCCTCGCCCCGCGGGTCCGGCTCGCCGCCGCCGCGACGGAGACGGTCTGCTCCTGGGCCGCGGGCGGCGCGGCGTTCGCCCTGCCCGGTGCCGTCGCCGCGTTCGTGGCGGCCACGGTGCCGACGCCGCCGGTCGCCACACCGGCGAACCTGCGCGAGATCACCGTGCCGATCCTCGCGGCGAGCTTCCTCGCCGTCTGCGTCACGCTCGGCTACGCCGCCCTGGTGCAGGTGGCGCAGCGGCACCTGAGCATGCCGCACGCGCTCGGTACGGTGCTCGGCGCGGTGGCGGTCGCCGCCGCCGCGTTCGGCGCGCCGGGCGCGACCTCGGCCGACGCGTGGGTGGGGAGTCTGCTCCTGGTCGCCGCCGCGCTGCTGGCGCTCGCCCCACGCATCGACGCCGGCCGCCGCGCGGACATGTCCCTCGACGGGTCCGACCTGGCGCTCGCCGCCACCACAGTGGCGCTCGTCGCCACGCTGGCCCGGATCGCCGCGGTGCTCGCCCCCGGCGGTCAGCTCGTGGTGGCCTCCGCGCTGGTGCTGCTGGTGGCGGTGGCCGCCCGCGCGCTGCCCGAGGAGTGGCGGCGCGGCCCGATTCTCGGCATCGCCGCCGGTGGCACGCTGATCGGCCTGATCGCCGCCTGGAGCGCGTTGCGCGGCGGACTCGGCGTGCTGGCCACCCCCGGCCCGATCTGGGCCGGTGACCTGTCCAGCTGGCCGGCCGCGCCGACCGGCGGGTCGACCTGGCAGGCCCCGGTCGCGCTGGCGCTGCTGGGGGTGACCGCGGCGATCCTGCTGCCGCCGCCGTGGAAGTACGACGTCTCCGGCCTGGCCGCCGTGCTCGCCACGGTGGGCGCACCGGCCGCGTTCGACCTGCCCTGGTGGTCCCCGGTGCTGGTCGGCTGCATGGTGGCCACCGTCTACGGCATGGCCGCCGCGGCCGCTGTCGATCCCCGGGCCGCGCTGTCCCGGGCCACAGTGGCCGGGGTGGTGGCGCTGCACGCGGCCGGGGCCGGGCTGGTACGGCCGTGGACGACAGCGCTGGCGCTGGGCAGCATCGCGCTGATCGGCGCGACGGTGGCCGCAGTGGCCCGCACGCTCGCGCCTTCCCTCGTCGACGACATCCGCAGCGAGGGCATGCCGCCGCACCTGGTGCAGGTGGGCGGCGCGGGCGCCGGAGCCGCACTGCTCGCGCTGCCCGGCGCGGTGGCCGCGCTGGCAGTCGAGTACGGCCGCCCACCGCAGGTGGTGCTCACCGCCGCGCTCGCCGCCGCCAGCATCGGGCTGGCCGCGATCGCGGCGGTACGCCGGCAGGTGCCGCAATACCTCCCGTACGCCAGCGTCGCGGTGGTCGGCGCGGCCACAGTGACCGCCGCCGCGGCGCTCGCTGTCGGCCTGCCGGCGGGCGTGTTCGCCGCCGCCGCCGCGCTGCTCGGTGTGCTCGCCGAACTGGTACGGGCCGCCACCGTCCCGCCCGCCGGTTCGGGCCGGCCGGTACGCCGCTGGACCGTGCTGCTCAACGGGGCGCTACGACGTGCCCCGGACGATCCCGAGCTGCGCTGGCGGGTCAGCCCGGCGGCTGGCGCGCTCGCCGCCGCGGCGCTGCCCACCGCACTGGCGCTGGCCACGCTGGCGCCCTCACTCGTGGTGGCGCTGTTCTCGCCGTTCGCGGTGCTGGGCCGGGTGTGGCAGGGGCCACCACCGGAGTTGCTGACCCCGCCGCCGGAGGCGGTCAACCCCACGCACGTGCTCACCGCGCTGCTGCTGACGGTGACCGCGGCGCTGGCCGCCACCGGGTTCAGCGGCGGCCGGCGGTCCCGGGCGGTGCCGGTGATCCTGCCCGGCGCGGCGATCACCCTGCTGATCACGCCGGTGGCGCTGGGGCGGGGCTGGCCGGTGACCGCGCTTGCCGCGCTCGCGGTGTTCACCATCTCGATGCTCGGGCTGGCGCTGACCCCGCCACCGGCGATCGCCGAGCCGGGCCGGTCGATCCGGGTGGCCCGGGTGCTGGTCTTCGCGCTGGGGCTGGCCGCCGGTGGCGCCGGGCTGGCCGGCAGCCTCGCCACGAGCGACCTGACCGTGTTCACGCTCGGCGGGGCGGTCGGCGTGGGTGCTGTCGCCGCGCTGTTCGGCACCACCCAGCGGGCGCGCATCCTGGGCTGGTTGTTCGGCTCGGTGATGGCTCAGCTGTTCGTGCTCACGATCGGCCTGAAGTCCGGGCTGGCGGCCGTCTGGTCCGCGTTCGGGGTGCTCGCCGTCGGCGCGGCGTTGCAGGTGTTCGCCGCCACGCTGCCCCGGCTGCGCCGTCCCGAGGCGTACCGGGAGGCGGCCACAGTCGAGTGGAGCGGCTACGGGGCGGCGCTCATCGCGCTGGCGCTGGCGTACGACTCGCCCCGGCACATCGCCGCGCTGCTGGCCGCCTGGGGCGCGGTCCTCGGGGTGGCGGCCAGCCGTCCGGGACGTCGTCCGATGGAGCGCAACCTGCTGTTCTGGGCGGTGGTGGCCTGCGAGATCAGCGCCTGGTGGATCCTGATGCGGGTGGCCGACGTGGCGCTGCCGGAGGCGTACACGCTGCCGTTCGCCGCGCTGGCCCTGCTGGTCGGCGTCCTGCAACTGCGGCACCGGCCCGACCTGTCGAGCTGGGTGGCGTACGGGCCGGCGCTGGTCACCGCGTTCCTGCCCACGCTGGCGATCGTGATCGCGACCGAATCCAGCATGCTGCGTCAGGTGCTGCTGCTGCTCGGCGCCGTCGCGGTGCTGATCTTCGGCTCGACCAGCCGGCAGCAGGCCCCGGTGATCGTCGGCGCGACGGTGACCGCTATCGCGGCCGTGCACGCGTTGTTCAGCCTCGGCCCGTGGCTGGTCCTGATCCCGGTCGGCATCGTGCTGCTGGTGCTGGGGGCGAGCAACGAACGCCGCCGCCGTGCCCAGGAGCGCCTCCAGACCGCCCTGCGCGGCATGCGGTGAGCCGGTCCCGGTCGGGCCTGGGACGCGACTGATCAGGTCACGCTCCGTGTCGACGGGCTGCGGCGGGGATGATGCCCCTCTGCCGCCTTTGCTCTGCACCCACTGACGCAGCAGTCACCAACTGTGACGATGGCCGCCGCCGAGCCGTTTGGGGGCGCGAGGCCGGGTTGCAGGCCAGAGCCGTGCTGCGCCGATGGCTGCAGAGCAAAGTCGGCGGAGGGCACAGACACGCGTCGGCCCGGCCGGTCACGCTGAGCGACCAGACACCTGGGAAACAGAGAGTGACGAGACGGTCAGATCAGGGAGGCGCGCAGCGCGGCATCCTTCTCCGCGACCAGGTCCTCCAGGCTCGCCTGGTAGGCGGCCATCCTGTCGCGCAGCACCGGATCCGAAGCGCCCAGGATGCGTACCGCGAGCAGGCCGGCGTTGCGAGCGTTGCCGATCGACACGGTGGCGACCGGCACCCCGGCCGGCATCTGCACGATGGACAGCAGCGAATCCATGCCGTCCAGGTACTTCAGCGGCACCGGGACACCGATCACCGGCAGCGGGGTGACCGAGGCGACCATGCCGGGCAGGTGAGCCGCTCCGCCCGCGCCCGCGATGATCACCTGGACGCCACGACCGGCCGCGGCCCGTCCGTACTCGATCATCTTGACCGGGGTGCGGTGCGCCGAGACCACACCAACCTCGTACGGCACGCCGAACTCGTCGAGCGCCTCGGCGGCGGCCTTCATGACCGGCCAGTCCGAGTCGCTGCCCATGATCAGCCCGACGGTGCTCATCAGTGCCCCTCCTGGAGCCAGCGGGCGGCACGCGCGGCCCGGGCCCGTACATCGTCCAGGTCGTTGCCGAGCACCGTGACGTGCCCGATCTTGCGGCCCGGGCGCACCTGCTTGCCGTACAGGTGGACCTTGGCCCCGGGCTCGGCGGCGAACAGGTGGTGCAGCCGCTCGTCGATGGACCTGCCGCCCGGCGCGCCACCCAGCACGTTCGCCATCACCACGACCGGCGCGGTCAGCGAGGTGTCCCCCATCGGGTAGTCGAGCACCGCCCGCAGGTGCTGCTCGAACTGGGAGGTCCGGGCCCCCTCGATGGTCCAGTGCCCGGAGTTGTGCGGCCGCATCGCCAGCTCGTTGACGACCAGCCCGGACGGCGTGTCGAACAGCTCCACCGCGAGCAGGCCGACCACGCCGAGCGCGGTGGCCAGGTCGATGGCGAGCTGCTGCGCGGCCACGGCCTGCTCCTCGGGCAGGTCGGGCGCGGGCGCCAGCACCTCGACGCAGATGCCGTCGCGCTGCACCGTCTCCACCACCGGGTACGCGGCGACCTGCCCGAACGGCGAGCGCGCCACCTGCACGGCCAGTTCCCGGCGCAGCGCCACCCGCTCCTCGACCAGCAGCGGGGTGCCACCGGCGAGCAGCGTGGCGGCCAGCTCACCGGCCTGACCGGCGTCGTCGACCATCCAGACGCCGCGCCCGTCGTAGCCGCCCCGGGCGGCCTTGAGCACCACCGGCCAGCCGGTCTCCTCGCCGAACGCGATCAGGTCGGCCGGGGACTCCACCGGACGCCAGGCCGGGTTCGGCGCGCCCAGCTCGCCGAGCCGTTCCCGCATCACCCGCTTGTCCTGCGCGTGCACCAGCGCCTCGGCCGGGGGGAACAGCTTCACGCCCTCGTCGGTCAGGGTGCGGATGTGCTCGTTGGGGACGTGCTCGTGGTCGAAGGTGACCACGTCGCAGCCCTTGGCGAACGTGCGCAGCGCGGCCAGGTCGGTGTGGTCGCCGTACTGGACGTCGGCGGCGACCAGCGCGGCACCGTCGTCCGGGGCGAGCGCCAGCACGCGCAGCGACTGGCCGAGAGCGATGGCGGCCTGGTGGGTCATCCGGGCCAGCTGGCCGCCACCCACCATGCCCACGACGGGGAGACCGGTACGGGAGTCCATAGCGCCGCCAGCCTATAAGGGCCGGTGCCGGGCCGGACCGTGAGGGCGGCCCGGCCCACTCCGCTCAGCCGAGCTGCGCGACCAGCTCCTCGACGCCGGTCACCGGCCGTTGGCAGACGAAGCCCCGGCAGACGTACGCGGCGGGCTTCCCGTCGACGAATGGCCGCCCGGCCAGCAGCGGCACGCCGGGCTGGTCCGGGGCGCCGGCCACCACCACCGCGCCGGGCGGGGCGTGGCGCCGGGCGGCGGCCACCAGCGGGTCGCCCTCCGGGTCGCCGGTCGCCACAGCGATCTCGTACGGCCCGGACAGCAGCGCCTCGCCGACGGTGGCGGCGTACCCGGTGAACCGGGCGTGCCTGTCGACGATCGGCGCGACTGTCGTCAGCGTCTTCTCGGCCGCCTCCCGGTAGCGGGTCTCGCCGGTCAGCGCCGCGTACGCCACGAGCGCCGCGACGATCGCCGACCGGCCCGACGGGGTCGCGTTGTCGGTCGGGTCGGCGGGCCGGGTGACCAGGCGCTCGGCGTCGTCGGCGGTGTCGTAGAAGGCGCCGTCCGGGCCGGCGAACCGGGCCAGCGCCACGTCGAGCAGCTCACCGGCCAGCGTCAGCCACCGCCCCTCGCCGGTGAGCTGGTGCATCGCGCAGAACGCCTCGGCGACGCAGCCGTAGTCCTCCAGCACCCCGGCCGGCTGACCCACGACCTTGTCCCGGGAGACGCGGCGCAGCCGGCCGTCCACGAGATGCACGGTGGCCAGGTGCTCGGCGGCGTCCCGCATCGCACCGTCGGAGACGATGAGCACGCCGTCCATCAGGTTCGCGTCTTCGTCGTCGGGCGACACGAGCAGCGAGGCGACCTGCTGGAACTCCGCGATGGCGGTGATCGCGAGCCCGTTCCAGGCGGCCACCACCTTGTCGTCGCGGGCGGGCTGGGGCCGGGTGTCGCGGGCGGCCAGCAGCCGGCCCACCACGTCCTGCCAGCGGGCCCGCACCTCCGGGTCGGCGTCGTCGACGTCCCGGGCCAGCCGCAGCACGCTGGTGCCGTGCTCGAACGTGCCGTCGGCGGTGACCTCGAAGAGGTCCGCGGCGAAGCGGCCGTCGTCCTCCCCCAGCACCTCGACGAGCTGGTCGGGTGTCCAGACGTAGGTGAGCCCCTCGACGCCCTCGGTGTCCGCGTCGAGCGCGGAGGCGAAGCCCTCACCGGCGCGGTGCAGCTCGTCGGCGAGGAAGCGGGCGGTGTCGCGGGCCACCCGGCGGGCCAGCCGGTCGCCGGTGAGCCGCCAGAGCTGGGTGTAGACCCGCAGCAGCAGCGCGTTGTCGTAGAGCATCTTCTCGAAGTGCGGCACGGTCCAGTGGCCGTCCACCGAGTAGCGGGCGAAGCCACCGGCGAGCTGGTCGTTGAGGCCGCCGCGGGCCATCGCCTCGCAGGTGTGCCGGACGATCTCCAGGCTGCGCGCCGAGCCGGTGCGCTGGTGGTGCCGGAGCAGGAAGAGCAGGTTCATGTGCGGCGGGAACTTCGGTGCGCCGCCGAAACCGCCGTTCGTCTCGTCGTACTCCCCGGCGAGCCGGCTCGCGGCGGCGTCGAGCAGTTCGGCGGTGAGCGGGGCGGTGACGCCGCCGACGGCCTGCGCGCCGCCGATCGCCTCGACCACTGCGGTGCCCTGCCGCAGCACCGCCTCGCGCTGGTCGCGCCAGGCGGTGGCGACCGAGCCGAGCAGCCGGATGAAGTTGGCGCGGGGGAAGTACGTGCCGCAGAAGAACGGGGTGCCGTCCGGCGTGGCGAAGACGGTCATCGGCCAGCCGCCCTGCCCGGTCATCGCCTGGGTGGCGGTCATGTAGACCGCGTCGACGTCGGGGCGCTCCTCGCGGTCGACCTTGACGCAGACGAAGTCGTCGTTCATCAGCCGGGCGACTGCCTCGTTCTCGAACGACTCGTGGGCCATGACGTGGCACCAGTGGCAGGCCGCGTAGCCGACCGAGATCAGCACCGGCACGTCGCGCCGTTTCGCCTCGGCGAACGCCTCGTCGCACCAGGGCCACCAGTCGACCGGGTTGTCGGCGTGCTGGAGCAGGTAGGGCGACGTGGCCTCGGCGAGTCGGTTCACCACCCGACCTTAGCGAGCGCGCGGAGCCGGTGCGGCGCGAGTGCGGCGGCCGGGCCGGGGTCGTGGTCCCGGCCCGGCCGCCGTCTCACCGGGTCAGGGTGAGCGTCGAGGTGTCCCGCACGGTGAACTCGTTCCAGTACTCGAAGTCGCGGACCAGGATCTCGCTGACCGCCTGGGCGGTGCCGCGCTGAAACTTGACGTCGGCCGGGTAGGTGGTGGCCGACCACGGCACCACCTGGCCCGGAACGCACGGGATGTGGGGTGAGAAGTAGCCGCGCACCGTGCCCGCCTTCTTCTGCTCCTGGACGAGTTCGCCCGCGATGGAGAAGGAGTCCGCCCGGGTGCAGGTGATCGAGCCGCGGACGGTGGCGATGCCCTTGTTGTCCACCGTCGCGACCGGATCGACGGTCAGTGTGACGTCGAGCGCCGGCAGCGGCGGCGGGTTGCCGATGTGGACCTGGCCGCGCAGACCGCCGGTCGCGCCCTCGCACCGGATCTCGAAGGTGGCGTCGAAGCGCTCGACGTAGTCGAAGGGCCCCCACGCGGCGTCGAGGACCGTGAACGAACCGGTGCTCTGCGCGCAGGAGCGCCCCCAACCGCCGTTGTAGAGGCGGATGCCGGCCGTGCCGCTCCCGTCCGGCTGGCCGACGTTCTGGTAGGTGTCGCCCGCCTTCAGCGGCTGGCCGGCCGGGGCGCTGATCTCCAGACGCCAGGTGTTGTCGGCGTCGCTCCAGAACTCCATCCCGAAGTGCTGCTGGTCGTGGCCCCACGCGTTCATCTCGTCGCCCGGTGTCGGTGCGGCGGAGCTGTAGGAGTAGGAGTTGCCGGCGGTGATCGGATCACCCGGCTCGCCGGTGACGGCGAACGACCAGGACTCCGCCGGCCGGGCCTGCGCCGGCGCGGGCATGACCAGGCCGGCGGCGCCGGTGGTCAACGCCATGGTCGAAGCGAGCAGGATCCGTCGCCAGGAACGTCTCATCGTCGTCCTCCCCGTGTGGACGTCAGCGGGGACGCCTGTCGTGCCCGCCGTGCCAGCAGCGTAGGACCGGCCGGGCGTCCTCCGCTGCCCCGTCCACGGCGGACGGACCGGTCAGGAGGCGCCGTCGGCGCGCAGCGGGAAGACGTTGCCCCGGGCGGCGTCGCGCAGCGACGCGAGCACTGCGGCGATCTTGTCGGCCGGCATCGGCTTGAAGAAGTGATAGCCCTGGGCGGCGGTGCAGCCCAGCTCGGCCAGCGCGGTGCGCTGCTCGGCGGTCTCGACACCCTCGGCCACCACCCGCAGGCCCAGTTCGTGGGCCAACCCGACGGTGGTCCGGACGATCGCCGCCGCCTCCGGCGAGTCGGCCATCCGGAGCACGAACGAGCGGTCCACCTTCAACTCGTCGACGGCGATGCGGGTGAGGAACGTCAGCGACGAGAACCCGGTGCCGAAGTCGTCCACGGCGAGCTGCACGCCCATACCACGCAGCGTGGCCAGCACCTCGTCGATGACCTCCAGCTCGCTCATCACCACCGTCTCGGTGATCTCCAGGACCAGCCGGTGCGGCGGCACCTGGTGGCGGCGCAGCGCCTCCTCGATCTCGGCGGGCAGCCGCGGGTCGAGCAGGCTGCGCGCGGAGAGGTTCACCGAGATCGGGACGTCCAGCCCGTCCCGCGCCCATCCGGAGGCGACCTCCAGCGCCTTGTCCAGCACGTACCGGGTGAAGCTGCCGAGCTGCTCGCTGTTCTCCACCGGGCGGATGAAGTCGGCCGGGCCGAGCCAGCCCCGGCGCGGATGCCGCCACCGGATCAGCGCCTCCACCCCGGTCGGCGCGCCGGTCGCCAGGTCCACCGCCGGCTGCAACGCCAGCACCAGCTGGTCGTCGGCGGCGAGAGCCTCCCGCATCTCCGCGAGCAGCGCCAGGTGGTCGGTGCTCGCCGCGTCGCGGGAGCTGTCGTACGCGGCGACGCTGCCGCCGCCCTCCTTCGCCTGGTACATGGCGATGTCGGCGCGCCGCAGCAGCTCCGTCAGGTCGGCCGCGCCCGCGTCGGCGACCACGACGCCCACCGCGACCTCCACGGACATCCGCACCCCGGCCACCTCGGTCGGTGCGGCGAGGCGCTCGGCGACCTCCCGGGCCTGGCGCAGCGCGTACGCCAGCGGGGCCGTCCGGTCCTCGACCAGCGGCACCGAGGTCAGCAGCAGCGCGAACTCGTCGCCGCCGAGGCGCCCGAGCAGGTCACCCGGCCGGGTCAGCGCGGCGAGCCGGTTGGAGGTGAGCCGCAGCAACTGGTCGCCCGCCGAGTGCCCGAGCGTGTCGTTGACCTCCTTGAACTGGTTCACGTCGAGCAGCAGCAGGGCCACCGGGTGGTCGTGCGCGCGCTGCCGCAGCGCCTGGTCCCCCTTGGCCAGCAGCGCCGCCCGGTTGAGCAGTCCGGTGAGCTGGTCGTGCACCGCGTCGTACGACGAGCGGGCGGTGACCAGCCGCAGCTCCCGGTGCGTGGCGGCGTCGTGCAGGGCGGCGGCCAGCGCGTCGCCGAAGGCCGCCACGCCGTCGCGTTCCCGGGCGCTCGGCGGGGCGGACCGGGCGAACCGCACCCGCAGGCGGCCGACGTCGGCGGATCCCACGGCGAGGCGGCGCACCAGTTCGTGCTCCCCCGCGTCGGCGCCGGCGGACGGCTCCACCTCCCGGTCGCGTACCTGCCCGCCGCGGTCGGCCCGGTAGCGGCGCCAGCGTCCCTCGCCCCGGGCCACGTCGACCTCGACCAGTTCCGCGCCGAACAGGGTGAGCGCCCCGGTCACCGCGGCGGTCGCCACGCCGCGCTCGTCGAGCTGGTTGAGTGCGGCGGTGGCCTCGGCGAACGCCCGCCAGGTACGCCGCTCCTGGTCGGCCCGGAGCCGGTGGCGGTAGGTCTGCTGGAGCAGCCAGAGCGGCGGCGGCAGGAGCAGCAGCCAGCGCGCGTCGAGTTCGAGCAGCGCGACGACCACCAGGCCGACCGCCACGTTGCCGACGAACATGAGCAGCTTGCCGCGCAGCGCGGCGAGCAGCGGCGGACCGATCGCGATGCCGTGCCGCAGGGCGAGCGTGACGGCGCCCAGGAAGGCGGTGGTGAGCAGGTACGTGACCGCGGCGGCGGTGAGCGTGAGCGCCAGCTCCGGGGTGGGCGCGGCGAGCAGCGGCGGGCCGAGCGCGGTGGCCACCGCGGCGGCGAGCGCGGTGGCGGCGGTGAGCGAACCGGCGATCGCCACCAGTTCCAGCGCCGGACGGCGGTCGGAGACCATCGACATCACGGTCCAGGCGGCGCCCACGCCCAGCAGGGCCGCGGCCGGGAGCCAGCCCGCCGGCACCAGCCAGAGGCAGACCACGAGCGCGGCCTCGCCCCAGGTGATGCTCACCATGCCCGACGCGGTACGGAAGCGCAGCCGGGCGAGCTGGGCCACCGCGAACGCGACGATGGCGATGCCGAAGCGTGCCGGACCGGGCAGCGGGTGGTCGGCCGGCAGGTGGGACGGGACGGTGAGGCCGAGCGCGGCGGCGAGCAGACCGGTCAGCGCGACCGCGACGGTGAGCAGGACGACGCCCACCGGTGTCCCGCGCAGGCCGATCCGGTCGGGGGAACGGTCGGCCGGCTCGGTGGTCACGGGGCCGCCCCGTCGACGGGTCGGGCCGGGGCATGGTCGGGGGCCGGTGCTGTCTTCGACATCGGCGTCCCCCTTCCGCGCAGGGTCCGGGGCCTGACGGTCCCCCCGGCGGAAGGCTAAGCCAAAGCCGGTGGTCGCAACAGGGGGCGACAACCGGCTTCGACGTGATTCACGCGGTGTTCAGCTGTTCCGGTGCTGCTGGGAGCCGTTGGGCGCATTCGTCGGTGAATCCTGCTCGACGAGCCCGTCTGTCGGATCGGCGACTGCGGAATCGGCCCGGCCGGGGGTGCCCTGCTGCGGGAAGCGGTCGGGCAGCCGGCGCAGCCGGGCGTTCATGTTGCGGATCAGCAGGACGGTGACGGTGGCCAGCGCGACGATGAGGAAGAGGCCCATCGGACCGGCCAGACCACCCGTACGGGTGTCACCGAAGTTGTTCTGCGCGAGCACCTCGACGGTGGTCAGCATGGTGTTCCTCCGATGTGCGACTGAGCACCAGGGTAGACCCCGGCCGGGTCAGTGGGCACGGCACGCCTCTCGTACGCCGGCGAACAGGTCGGACTCGGGCAGCGGGCTGTCGACCAGCGAGCGGGCGAGCTGGAAGTCCTCCGTCGGCCAGGCGCGCTTCTGCAACTCCATCGGCACCTGGAACCAGAAGCCGTCCGGGTCGATCTGGGTGGCGTGCGCGCGCAGCGCGTCGTCGCGGACCGGGAAGTAGTCGGCGCACTCGACCCGGGTGGTGATCCGGGCGCCCTTGTCGGGGCGCTCGTCCCAGCGCTTCATCCACTCGCCGTACGGCGACTCGAGCCCGGCGGCGAGCACCGCCTCGTGCAGGCTCATGATCTTGGCGCGGGAGAAACCCACGTCGTAGTACAGCTTCAGCGGCTGCCACGGCTCGCCCAGCTCGGGGTGGCGGTCCGGGTCACCGGCCGCGTCGAACGCCGCCACAGTGATCTTGTGGGTCATGATGTGGTCGGGGTGCGGGTAGCCGCCCTCCTCGTCGTACGTGGTGACGACGTGCGGGCGGAACTGCCGCATCAGGCGCACCAGCGGCGCGGCTGCGACGTCCACGTCCTGGAGGGCGAAGCAGCCCTCCGGCAGCGGCGGCAGCGGGTCGCCCTCGGGCAGCCCGGAGTCGACGAAACCGAGCCACGCCTGCTCGACGCCGAGGATGGCCCGGGCGGCGTCCATCTCGGCCCGCCGGATGTCACCGATGTTCGCCCAGACGTCGGGGCGGTCCATCTTGGGGTTGAGCACACTGCCCCGCTCGCCACCGGTGGCGGTGACGACCAGGACGTCCACCCCCTCGGCGACGTATTTCGCCATGGTGGCGGCGCCCTTGCTCGACTCGTCGTCGGGATGGGCGTGCACCGCCATGAGACGCAGCTGTTCTGCCACCTTCGGCGCTCCTCGTCTGTGCCCGCCGACCGACCCCCGGGCCGGCCGGCTGACCTGCCGGAATCTCCCCCCGCGCCCGCGAAAGCCCCCGTGACGGCCGGTCGGGGGCCGCCACCGGAGTGGCCAGGGCCACGCCCGCCGGTCCAGGCCGACCTGCCATCCTTGACTCAGCGCCGGGCTGGGAAGATGGACCTAGCCATTCTTGCCGATGCCGCCGACAACAACGCCAGGAGATACCCGCCGGTGAGCGAGACGCACGCCACAGTCGCCGCGAAGGCAACGGTCTTCCCGCCGGGCCGCTACGGCCGCCGCCGGGAGCCGGGGCGCCGCCGGCCGGTCCTGCTCGCCCTGACGGTGACGGTCATGCTCGCCGTCCTCGGCCTGGGCGCGGCGAAGCTCTACTACCAGTACGGCGACCCGGAGTACCAGGGCGAGATGATCAGCTACACCGACATCACCGACTCCCGGGTGGTGGTCGACTTCCGGGTCACCGTGCCACCGGGCGGCTCCGCCACCTGTCTGCTGCGGGCCCGCTCCCACGACGGGGCCCAGGTGGGCAGCGCCGAGGCCACCGTGACCGCGGAGCCCGGCCAGCGCCACATCCGGACCCGGCAGGAGGTCCCCACGAGCGCCCGGCCGTTCATCGGCGAGGTCCTGCGCTGCCGGCCCGCCGGCTGAGCCGGACCGCCGGCGAGTCGCCGGCCACCGCACCCCGGTCCCGCCGCCGGCACCCGGGGTGATTGATCACACCTCGACGCGACCCGCACTGGTAGCCTTGCAAGTTCACCTGTCAGCCAGTCCGCACCAATCGAGGAGACCGCCTGTGTCCACAAATGGAAACGAGGCGCCCGCCACCTGGCTGTCCCAGGACGCCTACGACCGTCTGCAGGCCGAGCTCGACGAGCTGATCGCCAACCGACCGGTCATCGCCGCCGAGATCAACGCCCGGCGCGAGGAGGGCGACCTGCGGGAGAACGGCGGCTACCACGCCGCCCGCGAGGAGCAGGGCAAGGCCGAGGGCCGCATTCTCTACCTCAAGGAGCTGCTGCGCACCGCCAAGGTCGGCGAGGCGCCGGACACCGACGCGGTGTCGCCGGGCATGGTCGTGAAGATCTACTTCGACGACGACGCCGACGACAGCGAGACCTTCCTGCTCGGCTCCCGGGAGATCGCCTCCACCACCGACCTCACGGTCTACAGCCCCGAGTCCGCGCTCGGCAAGGCCATCCTCGGCGGCAAGGCAGGGCAGACCTGCACCTACACGGCGCCCAGCGGCGCCGATATCAAGGTGACCATCGTCTCCTTCGAGCCGTACAGCG
The DNA here is from genome assembly GCF_007827625.1 of Micromonospora sp. CNZ297. Taxonomy (NCBI): domain Bacteria; kingdom Bacillati; phylum Actinomycetota; class Actinomycetes; order Micromonosporales; family Micromonosporaceae; genus Micromonospora; species Micromonospora sp. CNZ297. Next base: position 65,000 of record NZ_VISU01000021.1, read on the forward strand.
GCTGACCCCTCCGGACCCGCGCCGGACGGCTCGGGTCCCGAACCCGACCGAGGCTGACAGGCCCTCCTCGGACCCGAGCCGCACACCCGAACGCCCCGACCGGATCATCCGGCCGGGGCGTTCGCGTTCCGCCGAGCGCTCAGCCCTCGCCGGTGAAGACCACCTGGTAGCCGCTGGCCCGCAGCGCGCTGATCAGCGTGTCCGAGTGCTCCACCCCGCGGGTCTCCACGGACAGGGCCACCTCCACCTCGCCGAGGCGCAGATGCGGGTTGGCGCGCTGGTGCACCACGTCCACCACGTTGGCCCGGTGCTCGGCGATCTCGCTCAGCAGGGAGGCGAGCTGGCCGGGCCGGTCCGTGCAGCGCACGGTGATCCGCAGGAACCGGCCCGCCGCCGCCAGGCCGTGCTCGATCACCCGGAGCATGAGCAGCGGATCGATGTTGCCGCCGGAGAGCACCGCGACGACCGGCGCGGTCACCTCCACCGCGCCGGCCAGCAGCGCCGCCACGCCGACCGCGCCGGCCGGCTCGACCACCTGCTTGCCGCGTTCCAGCAGCATCAGCAACGCCCGGGAGATGTCCTCCTCGGAGACCGTGACGACGTCGTCGACGAGCTTGCGGACATGGGTGAAGGTCAGCTCGCCCGGACGGCCGACCGCGATCCCGTCGGCGATCGTCGCGAACGAGGGCAGCCGCAGCGGCTCGCCGGCCCGCAGCGAGGGCGGGAAGGCGGCGGCGCTCGCCGCCTGGACCCCGATCACGCGTACGTCGGGACGCAGCGCCTTGGCCGCCACCGCCATGCCCGAGACCAGGCCGCCGCCGCCCACCCCGGTCACGATGGTGCGCACGTCCGGGCACTGTTCGAGGATCTCCAGCGCCACGGTGCCCTGCCCGGCGATCACGTCCGGGTGGTCGAACGGGTGGATGAACACCGCTCCGGTCCGCTCGGCGAAGGTCTGCGCCGCGACGAGCGACTCGTCCACCGTGTTTCCGACCAGCTCGATCTGCGCGCCGTACCCCTTGGTCGCGGCGACCTTCGGCAGCGGCGCGTTCACCGGCATGAAGACGGTGGCGTGTGCGCCGACCAGCCCGGCGGCGAGCGCCACCCCCTGGGCGTGGTTGCCGGCGCTCGCCGCGACCACGCCGCGGGCCCGCTCCTCGGCCGAGAGCCGGGAGATCCGCACGTACGCACCGCGCACCTTGTACGACCCGGCGCGCTGGAGGTTCTCGCACTTGAGCCAGACCGGCCCGCCGAGCGCGGCGCTGAGCGGCCGCGACGGCTCCAGCGGGGTGGTACGGGTGACACCGGCGAGCAGTTCCCGCGCGGCCTGTACGTCGGCGAGACCGACCAGTTCCGTCATGCCCCGATCGTGCCACCCGGGGTGGGCGGAACCTGCGGCGACGTCGGCGCAACCGGCATCGGCGCGGCGGGCGCGGGCCAGCCCGGTCGGCCGGGCCAGACCGGCTGCCCGGGCCACACGGGCACGGCCCGGGAGAGCCGGTCCTGCTGGGCGGCGGAGATCCGGCGGACCAGCACGACGAACGCGATCCCGGCGACCAGACAGGCCACCGCCGGCACCAGCCGCGGCGCGAGCGCGTCCTCGTAGAAGCGCACGTACGTGGCGAACTCCGCGTCGTTGCGGGGCAGCTCGGTCAGCCGGTCGTAGCGCTGCTGCTCGGCCCGCGCGACGAACCGGTCGCCGATCAGGAACACCAGCCAGCTCGCCCACCACACCCCGACCAGCCACGACTGGCGGCGCTGCCACACGCTGTTGCGGAGCAGGTCGGCGAGCACCCGGGCCGGTACGACGAGGTTGGCCAGCGGCACCAGCCACCCCGCGATCGCCCACGCCGGGCTCAGGTTCGGCACCGCGCCCGGGAACGCGTCCAGGTTCTTGCGCGCCCGCCAGGTCCAGATCACCACGAGCGTCCCGGCGGTCAGGAGCGCGAGCAGGTAGGGCACCGAGAACAGCACCTCGGCCAGCACCGCGCCGAGCAGCACGTCCCGGTCGAGCTGCTCGGCGGCCGAGCGGGCCATCCGCACACCCACCAGCGGGAACAGGGCGGTGAGCAGGTAGCACAGGGTGGCGGCACCGACCGCGGACGCGCCGGCCACGGCCAGTCCGCGCACCCCGTACGTGGGCACGCCGGGGCTCACCGCGGGCTGACCGACTCGGGTGCCGCAGCGCCGGCACTCCTCATAGGCCGGGGACGTGGCGTCGCCGCAGGTCTGGCAGTGCATCGGGGACCGTCCGAGGTGGTGAGCGCGACAGGGGTGCGCACACGCTAGACGATCACCCGGCGGCCGGCGACCCCGTTCCGACGCGGGGATAGCCGGGGGCGTGCCGGGCCCACGGCGCCTGCAACTCGAACTGGCCGGCCACTCCGAGCAGCAGCAGTTCGGAGCCGGGCGGGCCGACGAACTGCACACCGACCGGCAGGCCGTCCGGGCGGCGGCCGACCGGCACCACGATCGACGGCAGCCCGGCGATGTTCCACGGCGCCGCGTACGGGGCGTACCTGATGTTGGTCGACATGTTCGCCAGCCAGGAGCGGCCGGACCACCCGGCGGCCTCCGGCGGCGGCCCGGCCAGCGCCGGGGTGAGCAGCAGGTCGATCGAGTTGTCCGCGAAGAAGTGCACCGACCGTTCGCGCCAGGCGGCCCGGTCGGCCTCCCGCACGTACCCCCGGCGCTGCGCCCACTCGCCGAGCCTGACGTGCCGGCGGCTGCGCCGCTGGAGTTGACGCGGCGCCACCCCGGCGGCGCGCACGTCGGCGGCGGCCGCCGCGAACCAGGTGGCGATGCCCTGGAGGCCGAGCCGGGTCGGGTAGACCGGGTCGGCGGGCACGGTGTCGTGACCGGCGGCGGCCAGCAGCCGGCCGGCGGCGGCGACCGCGTCCCGGTTCGGCGCGTCCGGCGAGACGCCGCGTACCGGCGAGCGCAGCGAGACGCCCACCCGCAGCCGCTCCGGCGGGACCAGCTTGTCCGGCCGGCGGCCGGCCAGCACCGAGAAGCCGACCACCGCGTCGGCGACGGTGCTGGTCAGCATGCCGTGCTCGGTGAGGCCGAACCAGTCGTCCGCGCCGAGCTGGCAGGGCACCACGCCCCGGCCGGGCTTGAGCCCGACCAGGCCGCAGCAGGCCGCCGGGATGCGGATCGACCCGAGACCGTCGTTGCCGTGGGCCATCGGCACCAGCCCGGCGGCCACCGCGGCGGCCGCGCCGCCGGACGAGCCGCCGGGGGTACGCGCCGGATCCCACGGGTTGCGGGTCACAGCGGTGTCGTCGTCGGTGAGGGCCCACAGGCCCAGCTCCGGCATCCGGGTGACGCCGAGGATGACAGCGCCCGCGCCGCGCAACCGCCGGACCACCTCGTGGTCGGCCTCCGCCACCTCGGTACGCATCGCGGCCGACCCGTTCCAGGTGGGCAGGCCGGCCACCGGCGTGTTCTCCTTGACCGCCACCGGCACCCCGGCGAGCGGCAGGTTCGCCAGTTCCTCCTGCTCGTCGACCTTCTCCGCCTCGGTGATCGCCTCGCCGCCGCGTACCGTGCGGAACGCGCCCAGCTCGGGATCCACCCGGGCGACGTGGTCCAGGTGGTCGGCGACGACCTGGGTGGCGGAGACGTCGCCACGGCGTACCGCCCGGGCGATCTGTTTCGCGGTCGTCCCGACCCAGGTCGTCGGCAAGATGTCCGGCACTGCCACCCTCCCCAACCAGCGGTCAGCCCAGGGCCTGCTCCAGATCGGCGAGCAGGTCGTCGACCGTCTCGATGCCGACAGACAGTCGCACGAGATCGCCGGGAACTTCAAGCGGCGAGCCCGCAGCGCTTGCGTGTGTCATCCGGCCCGGGTGCTCGATCAGGGACTCGACGCCGCCGAGCGACTCGGCGAGCACGAACAACCGGGCCCGGTTGCAGATCTGGACGGCGTGCTCCTCGCCGCCCGCCGCGCGGAACGAGATCATGCCGCCGAACCGGCGCATCTGCTTGGCGGCCACCTCGTGGCCGGGGTGCGAGGGCAGGCCCGGGTAGACGACCTGGGCGACCTTGGCGTGTCCGTCCAGGTAGGCCGCGATCCGCTCGGCGTTGTCGCAGTGCCGGTCCATCCGTACCCCGAGGGTCTTGATGCCGCGCAGCGTGAGCCAGGCGTCGAACGGCCCGTTGACCGCGCCCATCGCGTTCTGGTGGTAGCGCAGTTCCTCGCCGAGCGTGCGGTCCGCCGCGACGAGCGCGCCGCCGACCACGTCGGAGTGCCCGCCGACGTACTTGGTGGTGGAGTGCACCACCACGTCCGCGCCGAACGCGATCGGCTGCTGGAGGTACGGCGAGGCGAACGTGTTGTCGACCACCAGCAGCGCGCCGGCGTCGTGCGCCACCGCGGCGAGCGCGGCGATGTCGGCGATGCCGAGCAGCGGGTTGGTCGGCGTCTCCACCCAGACGATCCTGGTGGTGCCCGGGCGGATCGCGGCACGCACGGCGTCCGGGTCGGAGACCTTCGCCGGGGTGTACGACAGGCCCCAGCGCTCGGCCACCTTGGCGAACAGCCGGTACGTGCCGCCGTACGCGTCGTCCGGGATCACCACGTGGTCGCCCGGCTTGCAGACGGTCCGCAGCAGCGTGTCCTCGGCGGCCAGGCCGCTGGCGAAGGCGAGCGCCACCGGGCCGCCCTCCAGCGCGGCCAGGCACTCCTGGAGCGCGTCGCGGGTGGGGTTGCCGGAGCGGCTGTACTCGTAGCCCTCGCGGGGCGCGCCGACGGCGTCCTGGGCGTACGTGCTGGTCTGGTAGATCGGCGGGATCACCGCACCGGTGCGGGCCTCCGGGTCCTGACCGGCGTGGATGGCGAGTGTCTCGAAGCCGTGGCTCATGCCGCAGACGTTAGCCCCCCGCCCGCTCCCGCTCTCGTCAACCCGGCGCGAGTCACAACCGCGAAGGTGTCGGGGTGGTCGGCCATACTGGTCCGGTGAGTACGACCGAGGCGCTGCTCCGCCAGGACTGGCCTCGTATTCGACAGTTGACCGCGCGCCGGGTGATCCAGCTGTGGGAGCGGCGACCGCCCGACCTCGCCCCACTGCCGGCTTCTCGTCGATCATGAGGTTGACGGCGGTCACGGTCCGATTTGTCGCCGCCAACCTCATGATCACACTCGCCCGGAGGTGGGTCGACCGGGTGGGGCCTAGGGTGAGCTCGTGAGCGGGTGTGTGTTCTGCGGGATCGTGGCGGGCGCGGTACCGGCGTTCCGGGTGACCGACGAGCCGGACGGGGTCGCGTTCCTCGACACCCGGCCGGTGTTCAAGGGCCACGTGCTCGTGGTGCCCCGCACCCACCTGGTCACCCTGTCCGACCTGCCGGCCGACGCGCTGCCCGGCTACTTCCGGCTGGTGCAGCGGATCGCCGTGGCGGTGGAGACCGGTCTGGGCTCCGGTGGGACGTTCGTGGCGATGAACAACCGGGTGTCCCAGTCCGTACCGCACCTGCACACCCACGTGGTGCCCCGGACCAAGGGCGACGGGCTGCGCGGCTTCTTCTGGCCGCGCACCCGGTACGCCGACGACGCCGAGGCGACGGAGTTCGCCGGGCGGATCTCGGCGGCGCTGGCCTGACGCCGACGTGGGCGGGTAAGGAACCCGGGGCCGACGATGTTGCACACGCTGGGAAAGCCAAGAGAGGAGTCCCACCGTGTTCCTCCGCCGCATGAAGGCCGAAATGATCTCTCCTGACCAGGCCCTGCCGGGCCGCCCGATCGCGATGCCGATCGCCGACCGGCACGAGGTGCTGCCGTCCTCGCTGAAGGGCCCGTTCCCCGAGGGCGCGCAGGTCGCCGTCTTCGGCATGGGCTGCTTCTGGGGCGCCGAGCGGCTGCTCTGGACCCTCCCCGGCGTGATCACCACGTCGGCCGGTTACGCGGGCGGGTACACCACCAACCCGACGTACGAGGAGGTCTGCTCGGGCATGACCGGGCACGCCGAGGTGGTCCAGGTGGTCTACGACCCGTCGAAGATCGCCTACGAGGACCTGCTCAAGGTCTTCTGGGAGAACCACGACCCGACCCAGGGCATGCGCCAGGGCAACGACGTGGGCACCCAGTACCGCTCGGCCGTCTACGCCACCACCGACGAGCAGCTGGCCGCGGCCAAGGCGTCGCGGGACGCGTTCGCGCCGATCGTGGCCCGGGCCGGCAAGGGTGAGATCACCACCGAGATCGCCCCGCTCGGCGACTACTACTTCGCCGAGGACTACCACCAGCAGTACCTGGCGCCGACGAAGAATCCGAACGGCTACTGCAACCACGGACCGAACGGGCTGAGCTGCCCGGTCGGAGTGGCCCGCACCTCGGGCTAGCCCCACCGCGCGCCGGCGGCACCCACGCTCGCGCGATCTTGCAGTTCGGTGCCCCCCGAGGCCCGCAGAAGGGGCAACCCAGGGGCCCGAACTGCAAGATCGGCGACGAACCGTGGGCCAGCCGCCGGCGCCCGTCTCTGCGGCGTTCCTCACAGCCTCGCCGGAGCCGATTTCCGACATCGGGGGGCGCGAGGCAGGAACCGAAGGCGTGACAGGCAACCACCCTGCGTGACGGCGCATCGTAGCAAGCTGTCACACGTTCGTCATCGTCTCAGCAGGCGAACTGCAACAAGCTCTGGCAGCATTGGCTCGTATGTGCGGACTTGCGGGAGAGTTCCGCCGTGACGGTTCACGCGCCGACGTATCGGCCGTGGAGCGGATGGCGGCCACGATGAGTGACCGAGGGCCCGACGACAGCGGCGTCTGGTCGCAGGGCCCGACCGCGCTGGGACACCGGCGCCTGAAGATCATCGACCTGTCCGCGGCGAGCGGCCAACCCATCGTGGACGCCGCCGCCGGGCTCACCGGTGTCTTCAACGGCTGCATCTACAACTATCGAGAGCTGCGCGCCGAGCTGCAGGCCAAGGGCCACCGGTTCTTCTCGTCCGGCGACAGCGAGGTCGTGGTCAAGGCGTACGCCGAGTGGGGTCTCGACTTCGTCGACCACCTGATCGGCATGTTCGCGGTGGCGATCAGCGAGCGCGACACCGGCCGCCTGGTGCTGGCCCGGGACCGCCTCGGCATCAAGCCGCTCTACCTGGCCGAGAGCCCCGGCGTGGTGCGGTTCGCCTCGACCCTGCCGGCGCTGCTCGCCGGTGGCGGCATCGACACCACCATCGACCGGGTGGCGCTCGCCCACTACCTGAGCTTCCACAGCATCGTGCCGCCGCCGCGCACGATCCTGGCCGGCGTCACCAAGCTGCCGCCTGCCACGGTCCGGGTGTACGAGGCGGACGGCTCCACCCACGAGCGGGTGTACTGGGATCCGGCGTTCAGCCGCGTCGCCGAGCGGGCCGGCTGGTCCGAGCGGGACTGGCAGGACGCGCTGCTCGACTCGCTGACCACAGCCGTACGCCGCCGCATGGTGGCCGACGTGCCGGTGGGCGTGCTGCTCTCCGGCGGCCTCGACTCCAGCCTGGTGGTCGCGCTGCTCGCCGGCGAGGGGCAGGCCCGGTCCGGACTGGCCACGTTCTCCATCGGCTTCGACGCGGTCGGCGGCCGGGAGGGCGACGAGTTCGTCTACTCCGACCTGGTCGCGAAGACGTTCGGCACCGACCACCACCAGATCCGGGTGCCCACCGGTGACCTGCTGCCGCCGCTGGAATCCGCCGTCGCGGCCATGAGCGAACCCATGGTCAGCCACGACTGCGTGGCGTTCTGGCTGCTCAGCCAGGAGGTCGCGCGGCACGTCAAGGTGGTGCAGTCGGGCCAGGGCGCGGACGAGATCCTCGGTGGCTACCACTGGTACCCGCCGCTCGCCGGGGTGGACCGGGAGCAGGCGCTCGAGACGTACGCGAAGGCGTTCTTCGACCGCGACGCGGCCGGACTGGCCCGGGTGCTCAACCCGGCGTGGCTGGCCGACGGCGACCCGGCGCGGGAGTTCGTGGCCGCGCACCTGGGCCGCGCGGGGGCGCAGACCGCCGTCGACGCGGGCCTGCGGATCGACACCCAGGTCATGCTGACCGACGACCCGGTGAAGCGGGTCGACAACATGACCATGGCGCACGGGCTGGAGGCCCGGGTGCCGTTCCTCGACCACGAGTTCGTCGAGCTGGCCGCGAGCTGCCCGCCGGAGCTGAAGCTGGCCCAGGGCGGCAAGGGCGTACTCAAGGAGATCGGGCGCCGGGTCCTGCCGCACGAGGTCATCGACCGGCCCAAGGGCTACTTCCCGGTGCCCGGACTCACCCACCTGGAGGGCAAGCTCCTCGACCGGGTACGCGACGCGCTGACCGCGCCCGAGGCGCGCCGTCGCGACCTGTTCCGCGCCGACTACGTCGACGCGCTGCTCGCCGACCCGAATGCCGAACTGACCCCGTTGAACGGAAACAAGCTGTGGCAACTGGGACTCCTGGAAATGTGGCTCCAGAGCCACGGAATCGACTGACCGTGACGGACACCCTCGCCACCGGAACGGCGCGTATCGACCGGGAACGGGTGCTGGGCCGGCGCCGGGAACTCACCGGCCCCGGCGGTGACCCGGTCGCACCGGGTACGCCGGAGCCGCGGCAGCCGGAGACCGCGTCCGCCGACGCCTCGGGCGTGGTGCTGGACTGCGGCTGGGGCCGGCTGGTGTTCGGGCAGACGTTCGACGACCAGGTGCACGTGGCCGACGTGCTGCGCTCCGAGGCGGTCGGCGCCCGTGACATCTGCATCTACCTGCGCGACCCGCACGTGCTGGTGTCCCGGTTGCCGGACGAGCTGTTCATCGACCCGTCGCTGACGTACCGGCTGCCGCTGGGCGAGAAGCGACCCGCCGCCACCGAGGGTGGCGAGGTCCCCGGGCTGACCGTCCGGCCGCTGCGCGACGCCGCCGACGCCGAGGCGGTGAACCGGATCTACGCGCGCAACGGCATGGTCACCGCACCGGTCGAGGTGCTGGTGGACAACGCCGGCACGGACCGGTTCCTGCACCTGGTGGCCGAGGACACCACGGGTGAGGTGGTCGGCACCATCACCGGCGTGGACCACGTCGCGGTCTTCGGCGACCCGGAGAAGGGCGCCAGCCTGTGGTGCCTCACAGTCGACTTCAACACCGCCCCGCCCGGCACCGGGCAGGCACTGCTCACCGCGCTCGCCGACCGGCTCGACGAGCGCGGCCGGGCGTTCGTGGACCTGTCCGTGCTCGCCGAGAACTCGGGCGCGATCCGGCTGTACGAGCGCCTCGGCTTCCACCGCACCGGCACGCTCTGCGTGAAGCGGAAGAACCCGATCAACGAGCGCCTGTTCCTGCCCGCCATGCCCGAGGGGTACGACGAGCTGAACCCGTACGCGAAGATCGTCGCGGACGAGGCGATGCGCCGCGGCATCCGGGTCGAGGTGACCGACCCGCACTGGGGTGAGCTGAAGCTGACCACCGGCGGCCGGACCATCCACACGCGCGAGTCGCTGTCGGAACTGACCTCGGCGGTGGCGATGAGCCGCTGCGACGACAAGCGGGTGACCCGGCGCATCCTCACCGAGGCGGGGCTGTCGGTGCCGCGCGGGCGTACCGCCACCGGCGAGCCCGACGACGTGGCGTTCCTGAACGACGTGGGTCCGGTGGTGGTCAAGCCGGCGCGCGGCGAGCAGGGCAACGGCATCACCGTCGGCGTGCGTACGCCGGAGGCCCTCACCGCGGCCGTCGAGCTGGCCCGCCGGTTCTGCCCGGACGTGCTGATCGAGGAGCTGCGCGCGGGCGAGGACCTGCGGGTCGTGGTGATCGACCACGAGGTGGTCGCCGCCGCGGTGCGTCGGCCCGCGCAGATCACGGGCGACGGCGTGCACGACATCACCGAGCTGATCGAGCGGCAGAGCCGGCGCCGGGCGGCGGCCACCGGCGGTGAGTCCCGCATCCCGGTCGACGACATGACCCGTGAGGTGGTGGCGGAGGCCGGATACCGGATGCACGACGTGCTCCCGGAGGGCGAGGTGCTGGCGGTCCGGCGGACGGCCAACCTGCACACCGGCGGCACGATCCACGACGTGACAGCCGAGCTGCACCCGGCGATCGCCGAGGCATGCGTCACTGCGAGCCGGGCGCTGGACATCCCGGTCACCGGGCTGGACCTGCTGGTTCCCGCCCCCGACCGGCCGGAACACGTGTTCATCGAGGCGAACGAGCGGCCCGGACTGGCCAACCACGAGCCGCAGCCGACCGCCGAGCGCTTCGTCGACCTGCTCTTCCCGGGTACCCGGGCACCGCAGCGACTCTGGTCGCCGGCCGGTGCGGCAGGCTCTGGGGCATGACCGCACGCAAACCCCAACCGCTCAAGCTCGACCTCGACTACCTCCGCCAGGTGCTGGTGGAGCTGCTGGAGATCCCCAGCCCGTCGGGGCGCACCGACCACATCCAGCAGTACGTGGGCGAGCGGCTCTCCGCGATCGGGATCAGCTCCACGCTGACCCGTCGCGGGGCGCTGAGCGCCTGTCTGCCCGGCCCCCGGTCGACCGGCGCCGACCGGGCCGTGGTGGTGCACACCGACACCATCGGCGGCATGGTGAAGCGGCTCAAGGAGAACGGCCGGCTGGAGGTCAACCCGATCGGTACGCACAGCGCCCGCTTCGCCGAGGGCGCCCATGTGCGGATCTTCACCGACGACCTGGACCGGGTGGTCACCGGCCAGGTGCTGCCCCTGAAGGCGAGCGGCCACCGCTACAACGAGGCGGTCGACCTCCAGGGCGTCGGCTGGGAACTGGTCGAGGTGCGGGTGGACGAGCCCGTACACGACGAGGCCGGGCTGCGGGCGCTCGGCATCGACGCCGGGGACTTCGTCGCGTTCCTGCCCAACCCGACCATCACCCCGAACGGGTACGTCAAGTCCCGGCACCTGGACGACAAGGCGGGCGTGGCGGCGGTGCTGACCGCGTTCAAGGCGATGGTCGACGCCGGTGTCACCCCGGCGGTCACCGCGCACCTGCTGGTCACCGTCACCGAGGAGATCGGTCATGGCGCCAGCCACGGGCTGGACCCGGACGTCGCGGAGATCGTCTCGGTGGACGCGGCTGTGGTCGCGCCGGGCCAGCAGTCCCGGGAGACCGCCGCGACGCTGGCGATGGGCGACGGGGTCGGCCCGTTCGACTACCACCTGACCCGCAACCTCGCCTCGATCGCCAAGGAGCACGGCGTCGACCTGGTCCGCGACGTGTTCGACTACTACCGCTCGGACGTGGCCGCCGCGGTCGAGGCCGGGGCGCACGCCCGGGTGGCGCTGCTCGGGTTCGGCGTGGACGCCACCCACGGCCACGAACGCACCCACCTCGACGGTCTGCACCAGCTCACCCAGCTGCTCTGCCTCTACCTTCAGAGCCCGCTGGTCTTCCCCGAGTGGGACGCCGAGCCGGAGGGCGACCTGGCCGACTTCCCGTCGCTCGCAGTGCAGCCGGCGAATGAAGAGGGCCCGCGCGAGGGCCCGATCGGCCTGGACTGACGCCTGTGATCGAAATCCGTTGCCGCGGCCGCCGGGAAGTGGATAGCGTGGCGGTACACGGGAAAGGAGGTGGTCCAGACTTGTATAGCAATCGGACTCGTGAGGTGGCTGTCCGCTAGCCGCTGTCCTCGACAGTGAAAACTCGTCCGCCGCGAGGCGGGCATGCACGATCGTCGAGACCGTGTGGCAGCGGTGCGGCGAAACCACGACAGCCACCCGACCCCCGGGGTGCCGGCCCAGTCCAGCCGGCCCGCGCGTGAGCGCGGAAGCCCCGGGGGTCGCTTTTTGCCTTCCGGAGGATGCCGTGTCCATGCGTGAGCTGGTGGTGCTCGGTACGGCCAGCCAGGCCCCGACCCGGCAACGCAACCACAACGGCTACCTGCTGCGCTGGGACGACGAGGTGATCCTCTTCGACCCGGGCGAGGGCAGCCAGCGGCAGATGCTGCACACCGGGGTCACCGCCACCGACCTGACCCGGATCTGCGTCACCCACTTCCACGGCGATCACTGCCTCGGCCTGCCCGGCATGATCCAGCGGCTCTCGCTCGACCGCGTACCGCGCCCGGTGGCTGTGCACTTCCCGGCCGGCGGCGCCGAGTACTTCGCCCGGCTGCGGCACGCCTCCAGCTTCTACGAGACCGCCGAACTCGCCGTCGAGCCGATCGACGCCGACGGGCAGCGGATCACGCTGGGCATCGGCACGCTGGAGGCCCGCCGGCTGCGGCACCCGATCGAGACGTACGGGTACCGCCTGGTCGAGCCGGACGGCTGCCGGATGCTTCCGGAGCGGCTGGCCGCGTACGGCATCGCCGGTCCGGACGTGGGGCGGCTGCTGCGCGACGGGCACCTGGACCGCGACGGGCGCCGCGTCACCCGGGACGAGGTGAGCGTGACCCGGCCGGGGCAGCGGTTCGCGTTCGTGATGGACACCGGGCTCTGCGACGGCGTGTACGCGCTGGCCGAGCACGCCGACCTGCTGGTGATCGAGTCGACGTTCCTGGAGTCGGAGGCGGCGCTCGCCGCCGAGGTCGGGCACCTCACCGCCGGTCAGGCCGCGCGGGTGGCGGCCGAGTCGGGGGTACGCACGCTCGTGCTCACCCACTTCTCCCAGCGGTACGCCGACCCGCGCCGGTTCCACGACGAGGCCCGGGAGCACTTCTCCGGTGATCTGGTGATCGCCGAGGATCTCCAGACGGTGCAGGTGCCGCCCCGGCGGGTACCGTCGCCCGGGTGACGATCTCCCTACGTTCCGCGACCGGGGCCGACCTGATGGCGGTCGGCGCCCTGCACCAGCGTTCACGGACGGCGGCGTACTCGTCGTTCCTGCCGCCCGAGGCGCTCGCCGACCCGACGCCCGAGGCGATGGGCCGTTACTGGGTGGAGCGGCTGACCTGGGAGGGCGCCGACCACCGGATGACGGTGGCCGAGCGGGACGGGCGGCTGGTGGGCTTCAGCTACCTCGGGCCGGACGACGAGGGCGACCCGGCGACCGGGCTGCTCAACGCGATCCACCTGGAGCCGTCCGAGCGCGGCCGGGGCACCGGGCGGGCGCTGATGGTGGACGCGCTCGACGCGATGCGGGCCCGGGGATGGACGCGCGCGGTGCTGTGGGTGCTGCGGGACAACGCCGTCGCGCGGGGGTTCTACGAGCGCGGCGGCTGGGCCGCCACCGGTGAACAGCGGGACGAGCACATCGGCCGCGCGCTCGTCCCCCAGCTCCGCTACGCCCGCCGCTTGTAAGGAAGGGCCCCTTCTTAACGCCTCCGGTAGAGGAAGGGCCCCCTTTTAACACCGAGTGTTAAAAGGGGGCCCTTCCTTACACCGCAGGGTCAGCGGGCGCCGAGGTGGGCCAGCAGGTCCTGGCGCGTCAGCACGCCCTTGGGCTTGCCGTCGACGAGCACCAGCGCCGCGTCCGCCTTCTCCAGCAGTCCGACCGCCTCGCTCACCGGCTGGCCGCCGCCGATCATCGGCAGCGGCTCGCCCATGTGCCGCTCGATCGTGTCGTGCAGGTGGGCCTGGCCGGTGAACAGCGCGTCGAGCAGGTCCTTCTCGGCGATCGAGCCGGCCACCTCACCGGTCACCACCGGCGGCTCGGCCTTGAGCACCGGGAGCTGGGAGACCCCGTACTCGCGCATGTAGTCGATCGCGTCGCGGACCGTCTCGGTCGGGTGCACGTGCACCAGCTCGGGCAGGCCACCGGGCTTGCCGGTGAGCGCGTCGGCGACGGTCGGCTCGGTGCCCGAGTCATCAAGAAAGCCGTACCGGGCCATCCACTTGTCGTTGAAGATCTTCGACAGGTAGCCCCGGCCGCCGTCCGGCAGCAGCACCACGATCACGTCGTCCGGGCCGGCCTTGCGGGCCACCTCCAGCGCGCCCACCACGGCCATGCCGCAGGAGCCGCCGACCAGCAGACCCTCCTCGCGGGCCAGCCGGCGGGTCATCTCGAAGGACTCCTTGTCCGACACCTCGACGATCTCGTCGGCGATCCCCCGGTCGTACGTCTCCGGCCAGAAGTCCTCACCGACGCCCTCGACCAGGTACGGCCGGCCGGTGCCGCCCGAGTAGACCGAGCCCTCCGGGTCCGCGCCGATCACCTTGACCCGGCCCTCGGACGCCTCCTTGAGGTAGCGGCCGATGCCGGAGATGGTGCCGCCGGTGCCGACGCCCGCGACGAAGTGGGTGATCTTCCCCTCGGTCTGCCGCCACAGCTCCGGACCGGTGGTCTCGTAGTGCGAGCGCGGGTTGGCCGGGTTGCTGTACTGGTTGGGCTTCCACGCGCCGGGGATCTCCCGGGCCAGCCGGTCGGAGACGTTGTAGTAGGAGCGCGGGTCCTCCGGCGCGACGGCGGTCGGGCAGACCACCACCTCGGCGCCGTACGCGCGCAGCACGTCCTGCTTGTCCTGGCTGACCTTGTCCGGGCAGACGAAGACGCAGCGGTAGCCCTTGAGCTGGGCCACCAGGGCCAGCCCGACGCCCGTGTTGCCGCTGGTCGGCTCCACGATCGTGCCGCCCGGCCGCAGGATGCCCGCCTTCTCGGCGTCCTCCACCATGCGCATCGCGATCCGGTCCTTGACCGAGCCGCCCGGGTTCACGTACTCCACCTTCGCCAGCACGGTGGCCTGGATGCCCTCGGTGACGTTGCGCAGGCGTACCAGCGGGGTGTTGCCGATCAGCTCGACGACGTTGTCGTAGTACTGCACCTCGTTGTGCCCTTCGTCGCGCCGCCGTCGTGGGGCGGTCGGTCAGCCGTCAGTTCGCCGACCAGCGTACGTGCCGTCAGGGCACCACATGCCCGGGGATGACGGAGCTGCGACGTGCCTCCCACTCCAGGAACCGCTCGGTCTCGGCGAGCACGCTTCCCGCCAGCCAGGTGACCATGACCGCGTCGTCGGCCAGCCCGAAGATCGCCAGCGGGATCTCCGGGAGCAGGTCGATCGGGGAGACGATGTACGCCGTCGCCCCGGCCATCAGCGCCAGGCGCAGGCCACCATCGTACTCGCCCCTGGTGGTCGCGCGGATCATCCGCGGCAGCGCCGCCAGCCGTGCCCCGAGCGACGGCCCGCCCCGCGTGCCCGCCGCCAGCGCCCGGGCCAGCGCCGCGAACGCGGCACTGCGCTTCAACGTCTTCCCCATGATTTCGCCCCTCTCCGCCCGACCATGGTGCGGCCCGGTGGCAAGCCCGCGTCCGCTGCACCCATCGGTACCCGATCCGGGCACCGCCCAGCCATCCGATCAAGGACAGCAGTGGTCGTACCGGCGCGATACTGTCGGTTCATGGGGGACGCTGGTTCCGTCGCGCCGGTCCGCCGGCAGCGCGCCCGGCAGATCGCCCGCCTCGCGGCGATCGGCACGGGCGCCACGGTGGCGGCCACCGCCGCCACCGGCGGGGTGCTGCTCGGCCAGGCCCGGCAGGCCCGCCGCACCATCCCGATGGCGCAGGCCCCGCCGCCGCGCTGCGACGGTGTGTACGGCGCGAGACTGCCCGGCCCGCCGATCACCATGGTCATCCTGGGCGACTCCTCAGCGGCCGGGTACGGCGTGCACAGGCGCCGGGAGACACCGGGCTCGCTGCTGGCCACCGGGCTGTCCCGCCGCCTGCACCGGCCGGTCCGGCTGCACCGGTTCGCCGTGGTCGGTGCGCTGTCCTCAGGGCTGAAGCCGCAGGTCGAATCCGCCCTGGAGGTCGAGCCGGACGTGGCCGTGATCCTGGTCGGCGGCAACGACGTCACCAACCGCTCACCGTTCTCGGTAGCGGTGCGCTACCTGGTCGACGCGGTCCGTACGCTCCGGGCGGCCGGCTGCGAGGTGGTCGTCGGCACCTGCCCCGACCTGGGCACCATCCGGCCGATCCAGCCGCCGCTGCGCTGGCTGGCCCGGCGCTGGAGCCGCCAGCTCGCCGCCGCGCAGACGGTGGGCGTGGTCGAGGCCGGCGGCCGTGCCGTCTCGCTCGGCGACATGCTCGGGCCGCGGTTCGCCGCCGAGCCCGGGCGGATGTTCGCCTGGGACCGGTTCCACCCCTCCGCCGAGGGGTACGCGATAGCCGCGGCGGCGTTGCTGCCCACCGTGCTGTCCGCGTTGGGCGCGGTCCCGGAACGCAGGCCTGTCCTGCCCGGCGTGGAAGGCGTACGGTCGCTCCCGGAGGCCGCCCACCAGGCGGCCCGGCACGCCGGCACGGAGGTCAGCGGCGCCCAGCTCCGGGGTCGCGACCGCGGACCGGGCGGGCGGTGGGCGCAGCTTCGCCGGCGGGCCTTCTTCGGCGTCGGCGCGGTGCCACCGACCGGCAGCGCCGCCGACTCGGCAACGCTGGAGGGAACGGCATGAGCGAGCGCAGCGAGCGAATCGGCCGGCTCAGCGCGAAGGTGCCTCATGGCGGCACGGAGCGAAGCGGAGTGACGTCATGAGCGAGCGCAGCGAGCGAATCAGCCGGCTCAGCGCGAAGGTGCCTCATGGCGGCACGGAGCGAAGCGGAGTGACGTCATGAGCGAGCGGAACGAGGTGGCCCGGTGGGGCCGGGCGGCGGCCCTGTCGCTGCTGGCCGGGACGGTGGGCGGCGCGGCGGTCCTCGCCGGCCAGGCCATCGCCGCCCGCACCCGCGAGTACGCCCAGCCCGAGCTGGGTCTGGTGCTGCGCGCGACGGTCGGCCGTGCGGACGCCCCGCCGCTGCGGCTGGTGCTGCTGGGTGACTCGTCGGCGCTCGGCGTGGGCGTCGACCGGTTCGAGGACACCATCGGCGGTCAGCTCGCCAACCTGCTCGCCGAGGGGCCGACCGGCCGCCGGGTGCAGCTGTCCAGCGTGGGGGTCTCCGGCTCGCGCGCCACCGACCTGGCCACCCAGGTGGCCCGGGCGCTGCTCGGTGAGCGGCCGGACGTGGCTGTGGTGCTGATCGGGGCGAACGACGCCACCGCGATGTCCCGGCCGGGCGACGCGGCGGCCTATCTCGGCTCGGCGGTACGCCGTCTGCGGGAGGCGCACGTCGAGGTGGTGGTGGGCACGTGTCCCGATCTCGGCGCGGTACGCGCGGTCGCCGCACCGTTGCGTCAGGTGCTCGGCTGGTCCGGGCGGCGGATGGCGCGGGCCCAGACCGCGGCCGTGCTGAACGCCGGCGGAACCGTCGTCGACCTGGGCACCGAGACCGGTCCGGTGTTCCGCGCGGACGCGGGCACGCTCTGCCACGACGGCTTCCACCCGTCGGCCGACGGGTACCGGGTCTGGGCGCACGCCCTGCTCCCGGCGGTCGAGGCCGCGGCGGCCGTCGCGTTCCGGCACCACCGGCGACCGCCCACGGGGTGACATTTCCCGCCCGCCTCGCGGCTTCCCGGGCATGTTACTCGCGCGTTAACGTTGGTTCATGCCGATTGAGTCGCCCCGCGACGCCGTCATCGTCGCCACCGCCCGGTCCCCCATCGGCCGCGCGTTCAAGGGTTCCCTCCGCGAGGTCCGCCCGGACGACCTCGCCGCCACCATCGTCCAGGCCGCCCTCGACAAGGTCCCGGCGCTCGATCCCACCACCATCGACGACCTCTACCTCGGGTGCGGTCTGCCCGGCGGCGAGCAGGGCTTCAACATGGCCCGGGTGGTCGCCACCCTGATGGGCCTGGACGGCCTGCCCGGCGCCACGCTGACCCGCTACTGCGCGTCCTCGCTCCAGACCACCCGGATGGCGATGCACGCGATCCGGGCCGGTGAGGGTGACGTGTTCATCTCCGCCGGTGTGGAGATGGTCTCCCGGTACGCGCGGGGCAACTCGGACACGCTGCCGCCGGAGGCGCAGGCCCTCGTCGGCGGCGGCTGGGAGAACCCGCGCTTCGCCGAGGCCCGGGAGCGTTCCGCGGCCCGCGCCCAGGGCGGCTCCGAGGTGTGGACCGACCCGCGCGAGGCCGGGCAGCTCCCCGACATCTACCTCGCCATGGGGCAGACCGCGGAGAACCTGGCCCAGGCGTACGACGTGACCCGCGAGGACATGGACGCGTTCGGCGTCCGCAGCCAGAACCTCGCCGAGAAGGCGATCGCTGACGGCTTCTGGGCCCGTGAGATCACCCCGGTCACCACGCCGGACGGCACGGTGGTCAGCACCGACGACGGCCCGCGTGCCGGTGTGACACTGGAGGCGGTGGCCGGTCTGAAGCCGGTGTTCCGCCCGGACGGCCGGATCACCGCTGGCAACTGCTGCCCGCTCAACGACGGCGCCGCCGCCGTGGTGATCATGAGCGCGCAGCGCGCGTCCGAGCTGGGGCTCACCCCGCTGGCCCGGATCGTCTCCACCGGTGTCACCGCGCTCTCCCCCGAGATCATGGGTCTGGGCCCGGTCGAGGCGTCGAAGCAGGCGCTCAAGCGGGCCGGCATGACCATCGACGACGTCGACCTGGTCGAGATCAACGAGGCGTTCGCCGCCCAGGTGATCCCCTCGTACCGGCAGCTCGGCATCCCGGAGGAGAAGCTGAACGTCGCCGGTGGCGCGATCGCCGTCGGTCACCCGTTCGGCATGACCGGTGCCCGGATCACCGGCACGCTGCTCAACGCGCTGGAGTGGCACGACAAGACCATCGGCCTGGAGACCATGTGCGTCGGCGGTGGCCAGGGCATGGCGATGGTGCTCGAACGACTGAGCTGAGACCGGTTCGCCGGTGCGCGGGCCGGGTACGGGAGGCCGCATGGCGACCGTCGTGGAACGTGAGCGCAAGTACTCCGGCGACGAGGGTTTCCGGCTGCCCGATCTGACCGGGTGCGGTGGCGTCGTGACCATGTCCGACGCCACCGTCTCGGATCTGGACGCCGTCTACTGGGACACCGACGACCTGCTCCTGCTGCGCAGCGGGCACGCTTTGCGCCGGCGTACCGGTGGGCACGACGCGGGCTGGCACCTCAAGGTGGGCGCGGTCGGTGGCGCCCGGGTCGAGCACCAGTTCCCCGCCGGGGCGTCCGACGACGGCCCGCCGCCCGAGCTGGTCGCGCTGATCCGGGGCGCGTCGCGCGGCCGGCCTGTAGCACCGGCGGCCCGGGTCGTCAACCGCCGCCGGGAACATCGGCTGCTCGACGCGGACGGCCGGGTGCTTGCCGAGGTGGCCGAGGACGACGTCCGATCCGAGGACCTGGTGGACGGCGCCGCGCGGACCTGGCACGAGATCGAGATCGAGCTGGTCGAGGGCGACGAGGCGCTGCTCGACGCACTCGGCGAGCAGCTGCGCGCGGCAGGCGCCCGCGAGGTAACGGTCAGCAAGTCGCACCGGGCCGTCGCCGGCCGGATCGAGCGCTTCGACGACCGGGAACCGGACGGCACGGCGGCGCCGGTCCTCGCGTACGTCCGGGTGCAGCGGGACGCGATCGTCGGCAACCACGCGGCCGCGTACCAGGGGAACGAGGACGCGGTCCACGACATGCACGTCGCGACCCGCCGGTTGCGGGCGACGCTGCGTACCTTCCGGGGGTTGTGGGACCGCCGCGAGAGCGAGGCGGTCCGGGCCGAGCTGCGCCGCCTCGGCGGCGAGCTGGGCCGGGTCCGCGACACCCAGGTGATGGCCGCCCGGCTCACCGAGGCGGTGCACGAGCTGCCAAACGAGCTGGTGCTCGGCCCGGTGGCGGCGCGGATCGGCGAACGGTTCGCCGCCGACCTGGCCGAGGCGACCACCGCGCTGCGGTCCGCGCTGGACTCCGACCGCTACCCCGCCCTGCTGACCCGCCTCGACCGGCTGGCCGACGCCCCGCCCGCCGACGTCGGCCGGCGCTGGACGGACCGCCGGATCCGCAAGGCGGTGCGCCGCGCCGACACCCGGCTGGACCGGGCGCTCGCCACCACCGGGCCGGACGGGGACGCCGCGCTGCACGAGGCACGCAAGAAGCTCAAGGCCGCCCGCTACGCGGTGGAGGTGCGCGAGCCGGCCGCCGGCAAGCGGGCCGCCCGCCTGGTGAAGCGGTTCAAGGCGCTCCAGGATCTGCTCGGCACCCACCAGGACTCGGTGGTCACGCGGGAGGTGCTGCGACGGCAGGCGCTCCAGGCGTACGCCGACGGCGAGAACACGTTCACCTACGGCCTGCTGCACGCGAGGCAGGCCGAGACCGCCGGCCACGACCGCCCCGCGGTCCTGCGGGCCCGCGACCGGTCAAGACACCGCAAGGTACGCCGCTGGCTCAAGCCCTGACCGTCCCCCACTCCGTCGATCATGAAGTTGACGGGGATCCGCGTCCGTTTTGTCGCCGCCAACTTCATGATCAACGCGACTAAGGGCGGGGGTCAGAGGGCGGTGCGGGTTCGGGTTACCTGGGCGGTGGCCTCGGTGAGCACCGGCTCGGGCGGGTCGGCGAGCGTCAGGTCGGCGGCTACCACGCGGAGCTGGTCGGGCAGCGCCAGGTCGCTGGGGAGGCGGGGCACCTCGCGGCGCGGCTCACCGGCCGCGTCGGCGGCCAGGTTGGCGATCTCCTGGACCAGCTTGTGCACCAGGTCGGCGCGGGACACGTTGCCGCCGTCCGCCTTGGCCGACCAGCGCGGCTGCTGCCAGTGCCCGACCTGTCGGACCAGCAGGGTCACCGCCCGGTCCAGTTCCGCTGCGCTCATCGCCGCCGAGTCTACGGCGACACCAGGCCGGAGCGTGCTCAGCCGGCGTCAGCGGCGTACGTAGCTGAGCAGGCGGAGGATCTGCCAGTACAGGAAGATCAGCCCGACCAGCAGACCGAAGGCGCAGTACCAGGCGTAGCGGCGGGGCAGCCGGTTCGCGGCCGACCGCTCGACCAGGTCGAAGTCGAGGATGAAACTGAGCGCGCCCGCGATGATCGCCACCACCGAGAACAGGTACGGCAACCAGCCCACCCGGTCGCTGAGGCTGTAGACGACCACCCCCTGCCGCCCGGTGAACAGGTACGCGACCAGGTTGACCAGGCCGATCACCACGATCCCGACGAGCGTGCCGATGACCAGCCGGGCCAGGCGCGGGGTGGCGCGTACCAGCCGGGCCCGGTAGAGCACGGCCATGCCGAGGAAGACGCCGAACGTGCCGATCACCGCCTGCGCCACGATGCCCGGATAGACCATCTCGAAGGCGCGGCTGGCCACCCCGAGCAGCAGGCCCTGGAGCACCGCGTACCCGACGACGACCGGCGGGCTGGTGATCTGCTTCAGCGAGATGACGAGCACCAGGGCGAGGCTGGCCAGCGCGCTCCCGGCGAGCGCGGCGGAGATCCACGCGGCCTGCGGCACCACCACCCACGACACCGCCGCCGTGACGCCGGTGACCAGCAGCAGTCCCAAGGTCCGGCTGATCACGTCGGCCACCGTCATCGTGTCGGCGGTACCGACGCCGAGCACCTGCCGCTCGGCGCGGCCGACGTCGTCCAGCCGGTCCAGCACCGGGTTGGCACTGCGCACCGTGACCACCTCCCGCCCACGTACCCGGATCCCACTCTGCCCCGGGCGGTCCGGCGGGGACGGGGAAACGGCGACGCCCGCCGCCGCGGATGCGGCAGGCGGGCGTCGTCGGGGAGGGCGTGATGTCAGTCGTCGCCCTGGAAGTAGCTGAGCAGCCGCAGGATCTCGATGTAGAGCCAGACCAGGCCGACCACGATGCCGAAGGCGGCGGTCCAGGAGTAGCGCTGCGGGAGGCCCATCCGGACCCCCTCCTCGATGTCGGCGAAGTTGAGCACGAAGCTCAGCGACGCCACCACGATGCAGACCAGGCTGAAGCCGATCGCGAGCGGGCTGCCGTCACGCAGGTGCGTGTTCACGCCGAACAGCGCCAGCACCAGGTTGACCAGCATCACGCCGAACAGGCCGGCCATGATCGCCACCATGATCCGGGCGAACTTCGGCGTGGCCCGGATGATCCGCGCCTTGTAGATCATCGCCATCAGGAAGAACACGCCGAACGTGGCCACGACCGCCTGGAGCACGATGCCGTCGTAGAGCGACTCGAACGCCTTGCTGACCATGCCGACGAAGACGCCCTCGATGACCGAGTACGCCACGACGAGCGCCGGGTTGGCCATCCGCGAGAACGAGATGATCAGGCCGAGCACCAGGCCGACGACCGCGGCGCCAATCCACGCGACGCCGACGAGCGAGTCCGGCACGAGCACCCAGGCCGCCGCGGCCGAGGCGCCGAGGATGGCGAGCATGAGGACCGTCTTGACGACCACGTCGTCGAGGGTCATCGGGGTCACGGTGGGCGGGGCCACCGGCTGGCCGTAGCCGCCCGGGTAGGGCTGGGCGTAGGGCTGCTGGGGGTACTGCTGCTGCGGGTACTGCTGGGGGTATCCGGGCTGACCGTACGGCCCGGGCTGGGCGTACCCGGCCGCCCGCTCACGCTCTGCCGCCTGGCCGAGCCGGGCGAGCACCGGGTTCGAGGTCTTCACTTCTCAGGCCTCCCTCAGGGGGTCGATCGCACGTAGACGTGCTACTCCAGGGTAGACGTGGCCGCAATCGCGCGTGCTACGGCTAGCTGTGGGAAAGCTGAGAGTTCACGTGCCCGGGGCGGGGGTCGAACCCGCACGCCTTGCGGCAGCCGCTTTTAAGGCGGCCGTGTCTGCCGTTCCACCACCCGGGCGGGTGACACCGGCGCGTCGACACGCGGCGGTGCAGATCTCACCGTAGCGGCTCGGCCGCGACGCGGCGTACCCCGACGGGTGCGGCCGTTATGGTCGAGGCCGTGACCAGCGCCGCCCGCACGGCACCCGGGCCCGATCACGCCCGGGCGGCCCGCCCGGCCGCGGTCACGCGGCGGGTGACGGCCGCCGTCCGGCGGCACCGCGCGGACCTGCTCGCCGGGTTGGCGTTCGTCGCGCTCGCCGGATGGCTCACCCACGGTCTCTGGCCGGCGCCGGGCACGCGCGCACTCGCCCTCAACCCGGCCGACCAGACGCTGTACGAGTGGTTCCTGGCGCTGGACGCGCGTGCCCTGCGGGGCGAGCTGAGCCTGGTCACCGGCCGGCTGAACGCGCCGGACGGGGTCAACCTGATGGCCAACACGTCGATCGTGGCGCTCGGTGTGCTGCTCGCCCCGGTCACGCTGGCGTTCGGGGCGCCCGTGACGTTCGCCCTGCTCGTCGCCGCGAACATGGCCGGTACGGCGCTCGCCTGGTACCTGCTGTTCACCCGCGTCCTGCGGGCCTGCCGGCTCGCTGCCGTACTCGGCGCGGCGCTCTGCGGCTTCGGGCCGGGCATGGTCTCGCAGAGCAACGGCCACCTGCACATGACCGCGCAGTGGCTGGTCCCGGTGCTGGTCTGGCTCGTGCTCCGGCTGCTGCGCGCCGCCGACCCGGCGGGTCGGCCGGACGGCCCGGACCGCCGCCGGACGGCCTCTTCCGCGGCCGGGCTCGCCGCGGTCGTCACCGTGCAGGTATTCGTCGGCGAGGAGGTGCTGTTCCTCGCCGCGCTCACCCTGGCGGTGACCGCCGTCGCGTACGGGCTGGCCGACCGGGGCCTGCTGCGCCGGGCCGGTTCCGGGTTCGCCGGTGGTCTGCTCGTCGCCGCCGGGCTGGCGCTGCCGGTGCTGGCGTACCCGCTGTGGGTGCAGTTCGCCGGCCCGCAGGGCGTCGCGGACGGCATCTTCCCACCCGCCTACTTCTCCGCCGACCTGATCGGCTGGACCCGCCTGTCCGCGCTGACGGTGTTCGGCAGCCCGGAGGCGGTACGGCTCACCACCGGTCCGTCCGAGTTCACCACGTTCCTGGGCTGGCCGCTGCTGCTGGTAGCCGCCGCCTGCGCGGTCCGGCTGGGCCGGCGCGCCCCGGTGGTGGCGGTCGTGGCCGCCGCGCTGACGATGGCCGCACTCGCGCTCGGCCCGGAGGTGGTGGCCGGCGGTGAGCGGACCGGGATCCCCGGTCCGTACGCGCTGCTGGCCGGGTTCCCGGTGGTGGACGGCGCGCTGCCGACGCGTTTCGCGCTGGCGGTGCTGCCGCTCGTCGGCACAGTGCTCACGCTCGCCGTGCACCGGGCGCTCGCCGAACCCGGCCGGGCCCGCCGGGTCGTCCCGTTCGCGGTCGGCGCGGCGCTGCTCAGCGTCTTCCCCACACCGCTGCCCACGATGGACCGGCCGCCGCTGCCCGAGTTCGTCACCGGCGGCCACTGGCAGCGGTGCGTACGCCCCGGCGGGGTGCTGGTACCGGTGCCCACCGCCACGCCGCAGGATCCCTGGCCGATGCGCTGGGCCACCGCCACCGGCGTCGCGTTCGCCATGCCGGAGGGCTTCTTCATCGGCCCGTACGGCCCGCATGGCTCGGCCACCATGGGCACCTGGCAGCGTCCCACCTCGGCGCTGCTCGCCGACGTGGCCCGCCGCGGCGTGGCACCCGCGATCGGTGACCGGCAACGCCGCCAGGCCGCCCGGGACGTCGAGTTCTGGCACGCCTCGTGCATGGCGGTGACCGACGACACGCCGCACGCGGAGATGCTGCGGCGCACCCTGGAGCAGCTCTACGGGCGGCCGGGGGTGCGGCTCGCCGACGCCTGGACCTGGCGATTCTGAGGCACCGGACACCGGTTCCGCCGCCGGACACGGCGAAAAGGCCCCTCCCGTACGGGAAGGGCCCTTACGCGAAACGCGTCAGACGCGCGCGGCGACCGGCGGGGCCGACGCCTCGGCGAACTCCTCACGCGGGTCGTGCAGCTGGCCCAGCGCGACCACCTCACGCTTGAGGAAGAACGCCAGCGTCCAGTCGACCACCACGCGCACCTTGCGGTTGAACGAGGGGATCCGCGACATGTGGTACGTCCGGTGCATGAACCACGCCGGCCAGCCGGTCATCTTGATGCCGTAGACCTGCGCCACGCCCTTGTGCAGGCCGAGGCTCGCCACGCTGCCGGCGTGCTTGTGCTTGTAGTCGACCGGCTCGC
Source organism: Micromonospora sp. CNZ297 (assembly GCF_007827625.1). NCBI lineage: Bacteria > Bacillati > Actinomycetota > Actinomycetes > Micromonosporales > Micromonosporaceae > Micromonospora > Micromonospora sp. CNZ297. Next base: position 89,783 of record NZ_VISU01000021.1, read on the forward strand.
GCCCGCGGATCACGTTGGCGATGTTGTCGGCCATCCGCGCCGCCTGCCGCACCGCGTGCTGGGCGCTCGGCGAGCAGAAGTTACCCGGCTCCTTGGTCAGGTCCGGTACGGCGGCGCAGTCACCGGCGCTCCACGCGCCCTCGACCACCCGGTCGCCGTCCACGATCTGCAGCGTCGGCCGGCAGGTGACCCGGCGGCGCTCGTCACGCGGGAAGTCCGTCGCGTCCAGCATCGGCGACGGCTTCACGCCGGCGGTCCAGACGATGGTGTCGGACGGGAAGCTGTCGCCGTCGGAGAGCTTCACCACACCGTCGACGCAGGAGTCCAGCCGGGTGTCCAGGCGGATGTCCATGTCCCGCTTCATCAGCTGCTGCACCGTGTAGGCGCCCATGTCCCGGTCGACCTCGGGCAGCACCCGCTGGGTCGCCTCGACGAGCACCCAGCGCATGTCCTCCGGCTTCAGCTCCGGGTAGTAGCGCAGCGCGTCCCGGGCCATGTCCTCCATCTCGGCGAGCGCCTCGATGCCGGCGTAGCCGCCGCCCACGAAGACGAACGTCAGCGCGCGGCTGCGGACCGCCGGGTCGGTGGTGGAGGCCGCCACGTCGAGCCGGTCCAGCACGTGGTTGCGCAGGAAGATGGCCTCGCCGATGGTCTTGAACCCGATGCCGTTCTCGTGCAGGCCGGGGATCGGCAGGGTGCGGGAGACCGAGCCGGGGGCGACGACCACGTGGTCGTACTGGATCTCCCGGGCCGGGCCGCTGATCGGCTGCACCACGGCGGTCATGCGGTCGTGGTCGATCCGGGTGACGGTGCCCGCCACCACGGTGCACTTGCGCAACTCCCGCCGCAGCGGCACCACGGCGTGCCGAGGGGAGATGTTGCCCGCCGATGCCTCCGGGAGGAACGGCTGGTACGTCATGTGCGGCTGCGGGTCGACGACGATGACCTCGGCCTCACGCCTGCTCAGCTTCTTGGACAGGCGCAGAGCGGCGTACAGGCCCACGTGACCGGCACCCACGACAAGGATCCGCTTCGGGTTCACGTCATCTATCTTTCCCCGGGTGCTTCGGGTAATCCCGCGCGAGACCCCCTTCTGTGACGGAGCACAACCCGTGTGACCTGCGCAACGTCCCCGGAACGGTGCGTCACCTGCGCCGGAGCAGCCAGCCCAGCAGGGCGCTCAGACCCACCGCCACCAGCAGTCCCACCACAGTCGCGGCCTGTGAGCCGTCGGTGCCGCCCACTCCCCCGAGCCACGCCAGCACCACGCCGAGCACGGCACTGGCGAGCACCACGCCACCCACCCGGCCCAGCCACCGCAGCACCACGTCCGGGTCGATCAGCCCGTCGTAGGGCAGCAGCGCGGCGAGCGCGCACAGCGAGTGCGCCAGGTAGAGCAGCGTCGCCACGGCGAGCAGCCGCCACAGCGCCGGTGGCCGGTCGAAGCCGAGCGTGGCCAGCAGCCAGCCGCCGACTGTCACCAGCGCGGTGAACGTCGGCCAGATCCGGCGCGGCCCGGCCGCCGGGAGCACCGCGGCCACCGTCATGGCCAGCAGCGAGCGCGCGGTGAGGGCCTGCACCGGGTACGCGAGCAGGAAGCCGGCCAGCACGGTGAGGAAGATGCCGCCGCGTACGAGCAGCGGCAGCGGGCTGACCCGGGCGGCGGCGAACCGCAGCGCCCGCACCCGCTCCACAACCGCGTTCACCGGGCCGCCCTTCCGTTCGCGACTGCGCTCCCCGTGCTCATCGCAGCCCCGCCTTCGGGGCGGTCGCCAGCCGGGCCACGTCGCGCAGCACCTCGTCCAGGCTGCCCGCGCCCGCCCAGCGCACCACCGGCACCCCGTGCTCGCGGAGCTGGCCGATCATCGTGTCCCGGTCCAGCCGCCACAGCCGGTACGCGACCTCGGCCCAGCCCCGCTCCTTCGGCACCGGCAGCTCGGCCGGCAACGTGTCCACCGCCACCACGAACCGCCCGCCCCTGGCCAGCCGGGCCAGCATCTGCGCGGACCGCTCGTCGAGCAGCGGGGTGAGCACCACCACGAGCGCGTCCGAGGAGAGCACCTGCGGGCCGAAGACCTGGTCGTACGGCTCGTGCGGGGACGACTCGGCCTGCACGTCGAGCAGCCACTCCAGCACTGTCAGGTACTGCCGCCGCCCGGTGGCCGGACGCAGCCGGCGAGCGGCAGGCCCGTACTCCAGCATCGACACCCGGTCACCGCGGTGCAGGTAGTGCTCGGCGATCGCGGCGGCGGCCCGCACGGTGGTGTCCAGCACCGACGCGGTCCCGTTCACGCCACCGGAGCGGCCCGCCTCGGCCAGCACGTCCAGCAGCACCACCACCTCGGCGTCCCGGTCCGAGAGCGTCGACGCGACGTGCAGCTGGCGGGCCCGCAGCGACACCCGCCAGTCGATCCGGCGCAACCGGTCGCCGGGCGCGAAGACGCGTACCCCGGCCAGTTCGCCGCCCTCGCCCGGCCGCCGCGAGCGGTGCGCGCCGACCAGCCCGGCGGCCCGCGGCATCGCCTCGACCGCGTCGAACGGCTCGGTACGCGGATAGACCCGGGCCCGGATCGGGTCGGTGATCACCGCGCGGGAGACCAGCAGCCCGTCGGCGGCGGCGACCCGCACCCCGGCCGGGCCGATCGGGTGCCGCCCCCACCGCAGGGCGGTGCCGGTCAGCTCCAGGTCGACGGCGCTGCCCCGGGGTACGGAGGTGACGAACGGGCGGTCCGCCCCGCCGGAGCGGCTCACGTCCAGCCCGGTGCCGCCGAAGCCGACCTGCTCCACCCGCAGCCAGCGCGACATCCGGGTCCGGACCACCGCCAGGTCGTACCCGACCAGGTCGGGGTTGGCCACCGCGACGGTGGCGGCCAGCGGCGCGCCCTCGACCAGGTGGGTGTCCCCGACGCCGAGTTCCAGCTCGGGCAGCGCGGCGGGGCGGCGGCGCAGCGCGTACGCGGTCCCGAGCGCGAACGGCGTGGCGAGCACCACCAGGTCGATGCGGCCGAGCAGGACGGCGGCGACGAGCAGCACACCGGTGAGCAGCACGGCCCGGCCGAGCGCCCACGTGGGCGCCCAGCCGCCTGCCGCGTCGGCCCGGTCCATCAGCGTCCGGCGGCGTAGCTGGGCAGCGCGCCGCTCGCCGGGGCGGGCGTGGACTCCAGCACCTCGCCGACCACGAACGACGGGTCGACGCGGCGCAGCCACATCTCCGGCCGCAGCGTGATCCGGTGCGCCAGCGCGGGCGCCGCCACCGCCTTGACGTCCTCCGGCACCACGTAGTCCCGGTTGGCGAGCACCGCCCGCACCCGGGACAGCAGCAGCAGCGCCAGCGAGCCGCGCGGGGACGCGCCGACCAGCACCGACGGGTGCTCCCGGGTGGCAGCGGTGAGCGCCACGATGTACCGGCCGATCGAGTCCTCGACCACCACGTCCTCCAGCGCGGCCTGCATGGCGCGCAGCGTGGCGGCGTCCACCACCGGCTTGATCTCCGCCTCCTCGCGGCGGCGGGCGATCCGGCGCCGCAGCACGTCCCACTCCTCGTCGTGGGTGGGGTAGCCGAACGACACCCGCAGCAGGAACCGGTCGAGCTGCGCCTCCGGCAGCGGGTACGTGCCCTCGTACTCGATGGGGTTGGCGGTGGCGAGCACGTGGAACGGCTCGTCCAGGCGGTAGGTCACGCCCTCGACCGAGACCTGCTTCTCCTGCATGGCCTCCAGCAGCGCCGACTGCGTCTTCGGCGGCGTCCGGTTGATCTCGTCGGCGAGCAGCAGGTTGGTGAACACCGGGCCGGCCCGGAAGGCGAAGTCACCGCTGCTCTGGTCGTAGAGGAACGAGCCGGTCACATCGGCGGGCAGCAGGTCCGGGGTGAACTGGAGCCGCCGGAAGTCCAGTCCGAGCGCCTGCGCGAAACAGCGCGCGGTGAGCGTCTTGCCCAGGCCGGGCAGATCCTCCAGCAGCACGTGACCACCGGCGAGGATGCCGGCCAGCACCAGCTCCAGCGCGTCCCGCTTGCCGACCACGACGGTGCCGACCGCCTCCAGGACGGCCCGGGCGAGCCGGCCCACCTCGGCGGGGGCCATGCTCCGGTCCACGTCGTTCATCAGATCTTCTCCAGTTCGGCGACGATCGCCGCGAGGTCGCGCGGCGACGGAGGGCGGCGGGCGGGGGTGGCGAGGAACGTCCACAGTGGCTCGCCGAGCACCGCCCGGGCGCGGGCCGGGTCGGACTCACGGGTGACGCCGTGGCGCTGGCGCAGCCGTTCGTCAGCCAGCTCGCCGAGGCGGGGCAGGATGCGCTCGGTGAACCGCTCCTGGTTGCCGGCGCACCAGTCCAGCGGGCGCTCCCAGCCGTTGATCGCGGTGCGCAGCGCGTCCCGCGCGGACCAGTTCCAGGTGCCGGGCTCCTCACCGGCGGGCGTCCGGGCACCCGCGCGGGGCGGCGGCGGGGGTGACAGCGCGGTGGTGACCCGGCGTACGGCGAGTACGGCGAGCACCCCCGCCACGATGATCCAGATCGGCACCTTCAGGCCGACCGCGCGCAGCCCGACCACGACCACCACGACGACGGCGGCGGTGACCGCGGCGGTCCGCAGCAGCAGGCGCGCCCGGCCGCCGCCCGTGGGCCGGACGTCCTCCCCGGCGGGCTCCTCGCCGAACGACAGCAGGTCGTCGATGCTGGTGCTCACGACGCCTCCCCCGCCAGGCTGGTCAGCTCGCCGCGCAACCGGCGCAACGCGGCGCGGGCCTGGTCCCGGGTGTGCTCGTCGACCGGGTGCGTGGCGTACCGGGCCTCCCGGTAGACGTGCGCGAAACCGTCGAGCACGTCGGCGCTGGCGATCGCCGGGATGCCGGCCGCCGGGTCGCCGCGCAGCAGCCGGCCCACCAGGTCGGTCGGGGTGTCCCCGGTGTGCCGGGGCACACCCGCGTCCTCGGCGGCCTCCTCCAGGCGTACCCAGCAGGCGATCACAGCGGTCCGCGGGTCGGTGGAGCGGTCGTCCAGTTCGACGAGTCCGGCGTCGAGCGCGGCCACCACCTCGCGGGCGGTCCCCTCGGCGGTACGCCTGGTGCGCCGCACCGGCACCGCGCGAGTGGTGCGCCGCAGCGCGCCCCGAAGCACGTTCCACAGGACGTACCCGACGGCGGCCAGCACCGCCGCGGACAGCAACACCACGGCGGCGGTGGCCAGCCAGCCGGGCACACCGCCCGAGGTGGACTCGCCCACGTCCCGGGGCTCGACGGGGATCGACGGCACCGCCTCGGGCGACGGGTAGTCCGGCACGTACGGGATGGTGTCGGCGGCGGGCGGGATCCGGCTGGCCCCGATGGCGGAGTGACCGGCGGCGAACGCGGCGAGCCCGAGCAGCACCGTCACCGCGGCGACCGGCCACCACCTGCGCAGTACGCCGAAATCCATCCCACCGCCTCAGGTGTTCCTCAGTCCACCCCGGCCAGGTCCTTCGCCCGGGTGAACACGTCGTCCAGCATCGCCGGTGTGAGCCGGCCGGTGAACGTGTTCTGCTGGCTGACGTGATAGCAGCCCAGCAACGCCGGCACCGACTCGCCGGACCAGTGTGCCCCATGACCGAACACCGGTCGCGGTGTGGGCGGTCGCTGCCCGTACACCTGGCGTAGCACCGGCCACCACGCGGCCCACGCGAACGCGCCCAGCGCGACCACGACGCGCAGCGTGGGCCGGATCAACTCGACCTCGCGGTGCAGCCACGGCGCGCAGGTGTCCCGCTCGTCGGGAGTGGGTTTGTTGTCCGGCGGCGCGCACCGCACAGCCGCGAAGATGCGGGTGTCGCGCAGCGTCAGGCCGTCGTCCGCGGACACGCTCGTCGGCTGGTTGGCCAGCCCGGCGCGGTGCAGCGCGGCGAACAGCACGTCACCGGACCGGTCCCCGGTGAAGATCCGGCCCGTGCGGTTGCCGCCGTGCGCGGCCGGCGCCAGGCCGAGGATCGCGATGCGGGCGTCCGCCGGCCCGAGGCCGGGCACCGGCCGTCCCCAGTAGTCCTGGTCGCGGAACGCGGCCCGCTTGACCCGGGCGACCTCCTCCCGCCAGGCCACCAGGCGCGGGCAGGCGAAGCAGTCGCTGACCGCGCCGTCGAGGTCGGCCAGGTCGGCCGCCCGCGCGGCGCGGGCGACCACGTCCTGCGGGGTACGCGACTCAGCCAAGCTTCGCCCGGAACAGTTCCAGCGTGCGGGCCCAGGCGGTGGCGGCCGCCCGCTGGTCGAAGTGCTCGGGCCGGTCCTCGTTGAAGAACGCGTGCGCGGTGCCCGGGTAGTCGAAGGTCTGGCAGGTGCCACCGGCGGACTCGATGGACCGGCGTACGCTCTGCACCCCGTCGGCGGCGGACAGGCCGTCCGCCTCGGAGCAGTGGATGAGCGCGGCCTTCCCGGCGTAGCCGGCCCAGTCGGTGCGGCCGGCGTTGTCCGCCGCGCCCGTGCGGCCGGCGTTGTCCGCCGCGCCAGTGGCCATGCCCTCCCAGGGCAGACGCGGGTAGAACCCGGCGGTGGCCACGATGCGCTCGGAGAACGTGCCGGACCACAGCGCCAGGCTGGCGCCCGCGCAGAACCCGGCGCAGCCCACCTTGCCGGCGACCTCGGACCGGCTCGCCAGGTATTCGGCGGCGGCGGCGATGTCGCTGGCCGCCTCGTCCATCTGGGAGCTGTTCAGCATCAGCCGCGGCTCGGTCGGCTTCACGGCCGGCCCGCCGTGCCGGAAGTCGGGCGCGAGGGCGACGAAGCCGGCCTCGGCGAAGCGGTCCACCACGGCCCGGACGTGGGGCACCAGTCCCCACCAGTCCTGGATGACGATGACCGCCGGGCTGGCCGCACCGCCGGAGGGTATCGCGAGATACCCCTCGCTCGTCCCCCCGTTGCCGGTGAAGCTCACCATCTCGCCCATGGGCCCGTCCTCCTAGCGGTCAGTCATCATTGGCTGGTCGCCCAGTTGGCTGATACGTGCCGGTAGCGTGCCACGCGGTCACCGGCGCGGGGAAGACGGAACAACAGTGGCATTCACCTCCTGTTGAACCGCCGGACAGGCACACACGCTGGGTATAGCGATTGCTAAACTAGCCCCGTGGTGGCTGGAGACTGGGACGTCTACCTGGTCGACGAGGTGCGGCAGTGGCTCGACACTCTCGACGCGTCCACCCATGCGCGAGTGGTGCAGGCGATCGACCTCCTGGCCGAGCACGGACCAGGACTCGGACGACCCCTTGTCGACACCATCCACGGTTCGTCGATGGCGAACTTGAAGGAGCTCCGGCCGGGCACCGTGCGTATCCTTTTCGCGTTCGACCCGTGGCGCTCGAGCATCCTCCTGGTCGCCGGCGACAAGTCCGGCCGGTGGAAGACGTGGTATCAGGAGGCCATTCCCGTCGCCGAGCACCGCTACGAGCTCTACCTCAAGGACCGGGCACGAGAGGAGGGGAAGGCATGAGCGACTACTCCCGGTGGCAGGACATCCGCGCCGACCACGTCGCCCGGGTCGGCGGGGAAGATGCGCTCGACGCGGGTAAGCAGGAACTCCTCGCCGAGGTCATCGGTCACCGCCTCGCGGAGGTACGGCGAGCGCGCGGCCTGACCCAGCAGCAGGTCGCCGACCGGATGGGCGTCACCAAGGGACGGGTCTCCCAGATCGAGCAGGGAAAGATCTCCGGACAGGAAGTGGTGGCCCGGTTCGCCGCGGCGCTGGGTGGCCGGCTCCACCAGGCGATCTACTTCGACGACGGTGACATCGCCGCCATCGCCTGACAGCGGATCCCGCGAGATCTTGGAGGATTCCGGCCCCCAGGAGGGCCGTTTCCTACCAAGATCTCGCGGGATCGAGCGTGTTCTAGCGCGTTGACGTGGGTTCCGGGGAAGCGCTGGTGCTGGGCGCGGTCGGGGTGGCGCTGTCCGTGGGCGCGGGTGCGGGCGGGGCGATCGACGGCGAGGCCGGTGCGCCGAACGGTGCCAGCTCCGGGCAGTACGGGTAGGCGTTGCGGGGCGCGGGCACGGCGCCGGACGCGTCGAGGCAGTTCGGCCAGCCGAGCCGGATCGGCACGCCGTTCTGGTCGAAGAGCTGCGCGTCGCGGATCAGCCGCCCCTGCTGGTCGTAGACGAAGACGTCCTCGATCCGGTCGTACCGCCGGTCCACCGACGTCTGCTCGTAGCCGCTGTAGACGTCGGAGCTGGCGTTCCGGTCCACATCAACGAGCACCGCGAAGCCGAAGAGCAGCAGCGCGGCCGTACCCAGCCGGTGCAGGCGGCGCGGCCAGCCGGTGAAGCCCGCGGAACGGCGGCCGAGCCACAGTGACGCGACCACCGCGCCGATGAGCAGCAGCAGGCCGGCCGACGCGTTGTCGTTGGGCCGGGGCAGCAGACCGGGCCGGCCACCGTCCACCATGACGCTGATCAGCAGCGCGGCCAGCCAGCCACGCACCAGCCACCAGGCCGGGCGCAGCGGGCGCAGGAAGTCGCTCACCGTCTCGTGCCCGAGCACCGGGCCGAGCTGACGATCCAGCAGACGTATCTGAGTGGCCGCCTGATCCCGCGCCTCGGCCAGGCGGTGGAAGCGCGCCGGTCGCCGCCCCTCCCCGGCGCCGGCGGCGGCGCGAAGTTCGGCCGCGTACGCCTCGGGGGTGCCCAGCCGGTCCACGAGCGCGCCCTCGCCCTCGGCGGCCACCTCGGCGAGGTGTTCCGGCAGGTCCTCGGTCAGCTCGTCGCGGACTGCCGGCGGCAGGTCGGCGAGCGCCGCGCGTACCCGGTCGACGTAGTCCGTGATCTCCTGCCCAGTGACGGTCATGCCGCCATCCCCCGATCGTCGAGCAGTGCGTCCATGGTGGTGGCGAACGAGCGCCAGGTCTTGCCGGAGCGGGTGAGCTGGTCACGCCCGGCCGTGTTCAGCGAGTAGTACTTGCGGTGCGGCCCGGACTCGCTCGGCACCACGTACGTGGTGAGCAGGCCTGCGGCGAACAGCCGGCGCAGCGTGCCGTAGACCGAGGCGTCGCCGACCTCGGTGAGGCCGGCCTCGCGCAGCCGCCGCAGGATGTCGTAGCCGTATCCGTCCTCGTCCTTGAGCACGGCGAGCACCGCCAGGTCGAGCACGCCCTTGAGGAGCTGCGTGGTATCCACGCTCCGCACACTAGTGCGCAATCCACACTACCGTCAATCACACAGCACTTTGCCCGGCCTTGTTCACCGGGAGGAAGGACGGGCGGTCCACCCGATGAAACGGTCGAACAGGTCGGCCGGGTTCGGGTTGGCGGCCATCAGGTCGGCGGTGGCGTCGAACAGGCAGCCCGCCATGTGGATGGACAGGGCGACGCGGTCGCGCCGGTAGTCCAGCAGCAGCAACAGGCGGGCCGGCTGGCACGGCCAGGGTGCCGCGCACACCCGGCACAACCAGAGGGGCCGCATCGGCACGTGCGGCCGCACGACACGGCGACTGCGATCGGGTACGGGAGAACAGTTCCTCACGGTCATCCCCCGATCGTGTCGCCTCCTATTGTCAACGTCAATAGCCTCCGTAGTTGTCGCTGTTCGGCGACGCCGACACTGCCATCGTCAACGTGTGGAGCTGGTGGGCGTGTCGGAGATCCGGGCGATGCTCGGCAACGTGTCGCGTCAGCGCGCATCCGTGATCGCCAACCAACGCAACTTCCCGGAGCCCATCGCCGTGCTGGCGATGGGCAAGGTCTGGCGGAAGTCCGACGTCGAGAAGTGGATCAGGGAACACCGCCCCGACCTGGCGACTGACTGACGCCCGGCCCTCCTTGTTGACCAAGGAGTTGGCGTCCTCTGAGGCGCCCCGATCGGACACGAACTCCTTGATCACCGCCTGGAAGGTGCGGCGGCGAAAGAGCGAGCGGGCTAGGCGAGGCTCCAGGCGATGCCGTCGAGGATGTCGTGCTCGGAGGCGACCACCGACGGCATCCCGGCCCGCTCCATGATCACTCGCAGCACCAGCGCGCCCGCGCCGATCACGTCGGCCCGCCCCGGGTGCATCACCGGGTACGCCAGCCGCTGCTCACTGCTCTTACCGAGCAGGTCGGCTGTCACCTCGGCCACCTGCTCGTACGAGACGCGGGCGTGGTGGATGCGGCTGGGGTCGTACTCCCGGAGCCCTTGCGCCAGGGCGACCACAGTGGTGACCGAACCGGCCAGCCCGACCAGCGTGGCGGCCTCCCGGCCGGGCACGGCGGCGAGCGCGCGGTCGACGGCGGCGGCGATGTCGTCCTCGGCGGCGGCGACCTGCGCCGCAGTCGGCGGGTCGCCGTGCAGGTGCCGTTCGGTCATCCGGACGCAGCCGATGTCCACCGAGATAGCGCCGCGCACCCCGTCGGCGCGGGTGCCGACGACGAACTCGGTCGAACCGCCGCCGATGTCGACCACCAGGTACGGCGGTTCGGCGTCGGCGGGCAGGCCGCGCACCGCGCCGGTGAACGACAGGCGTGCCTCCTCGTCGCCTGTCACCACCTCGGGCGGTACGCCGAGCGTGCGCTCGACCATGGTGCGGAAGTCGGCGGCGTTGGAGGCGTCGCGGGAGGCCGAGGTGGCGCACATGCGTACCCGCTCGGCGCCGGACTTCTCGATCTCCGCCGCGTAGTCGGCGAGCGCCACGCGGGTCCGCTCGATGGCCTCCGGCGCGAGCATGCCGGTCTGGTCGACGCCCTGCCCCAGTCGGACGATCTCCATCCGCCGGCTGACGTCGCGCAGCGGCGACGAGTCCCCGGCCGACGCCTCGGGCAGGTCGGCGATCAGCAGTCGGATCGAGTTGGTCCCGCAGTCGATGGCGGCCACACGCGCACTCACGGCGCCCACCCTACGGCAGCCCGCGCAGGGTCAGAGGCGCAGCAGCATGCGGGTGTTGCCCAAGGTGTTGGGCTTGACCCGTTCCAGGTCCAGGAACTCGGCCACGCCCTCGTCGTACGAGCGCAGGAGCTGCTCGTACACCGGCTGCGGGACGGGCGCGCCGTCGATCTCGCGGAAGCCGAACGAGCCGAAGAAGCCGGTCTCGAACGTGAGCACGAAGATCCGGGCGATGCCCAGCTCCCGCGCCGCGTCGATCAGCCCGCCGACGATCCGGTGCCCGATCTTGTGGCCCCGGCAGGACGGGTCGACCGCCACCGTCCGGATCTCGGCCAGGTCCTCCCACATGACGTGCAGCGCGCCGCAGCCGACCACCGTGCCGTCAGACGTCACCGCGACCCGGAACTCCTGCACGTCCTCGTACAGCGTCACAGTCGCCTTGCTGAGCAGCCGCCGGTCGTCGGTGTAGGTGTCCACCAGCCGCCGGATGCCGCGTACGTCGGTGGTGCGGGCCCGGCGCACAGTGATCTCGTCGGCGCTCATCTCACTGGACCGCGGGCACGTCCACGCAGGGGCCGGCCGCCCACCACTTCTCCACGAGCGCCAGCGTCTCGTCGCCGAACGGGTTGACCCCCGGCCCGGCGGCGAGCGCGTGCCCGAGGTGCACGTGCAGGCACTTCACCCGCCCCGGCATGCCGCCGGCCGAGATGCCGGCGATCTCCGGCACCTCCCCGATCGCCTCCCGGCGGGTCAGGTAGTCCTCGTGCGCCGCCCGGTACCGCGCCGCCAGCTCCGGATCCTCGGCGAGCCGCTCGGCCATCTCCTTCATCAGCCCGGCCGACTCCAGCCGGCTGCACGCCGCCGTGGCACGCGGGCAGGTCAGGTAGAACAGCGTCGGGAACGGCGTGCCGTCCGCCAGCCGGGGCGTCGTCTCCACCACGTCGGGCAGGCCGCAGGGACACCTGTGGGCCACCGCGCGGGTGCCGCGAGGCGGGCGTCCGAGCTGCGCGGCCACCGCGGCCAGGTCGGCCTCGGTGGCCGGCTGGCGTTCCGGCGGGGGTACGGAGTCCGCCGCCGGCTCCTGCGGTGGTACGACGCTCAAGGAAGTGCCTCTCGGATCAAAGCTCACTTGTCGGGGCGCTCGGCGTTGGCCGCCCGCACGCTCCCCCACAGGGTGTCGTACCAGGGCTCGGGCGGCTTCGGCGCCCCCGGCTTCGCGCCCTTGCCGGCGTCCTTCGCGGCGCCCTCCGGGTCGGAGAGCACCACGAGCAGCGTCTCGCCCGGCTTGCCCATGAAGAACCGCTCCCGGGCCTGCGTCTTGACGTACTCCGGGTCCTTCCACTTGGCCGCCTCGGCGGTGAGCCGGTCGATCTCGGCCCGCTGGGCGGCCTGCGCCGCCTCCATCCGCTCGATGTCGGCCTGCTGGTCCAGGTAGACCCGGACCGGATAGGTGTACGCCAGGGCGAGCGCGATCAGCACCGCGAACAGCACTGTGGCCCGCCCGGTGAAGCGCCGGGGTTGGGGTGCGGTGAGCCGCTTGACCGGGCCACCGGCGGCGGTACGCCGGGCCGCGGCGGGGCGGCTCGCGGAGCGTACGCCGTCGGTGGCACGGGACGCGCCGGGTGACCGGCCGGCGGCGCGCGCCTCCGCGCGGACGCCGTTGTCGCGTGCCGTGGACCGGACCCGGGCACCGCCCGTCCGGCCGGGCTGACCCGGCCGGCGGGCGGGCCGCTGGCCACCCGGTGTGCGGCGCTGCTGCATCGTCACACCCCTCCCCCGGAGCGCTCGCTCAGGCCGAACGGTAGCGCGGGAACGCGCCGGCACCGGCGTACCGCGCCGCGTCGGCCAGCTCCTCCTCGATCCGCAGGAGCTGGTTGTACTTGGCCACCCGGTCCGAGCGGGCCGGCGCGCCGGTCTTGATCTGCCCGCAGCCGGTGGCGACGGCCAGGTCGGCGATGGTGGTGTCCTCGGTCTCGCCGGAACGGTGGCTCATCATGCACTTGAAGCCGGCCCGGTGGGCCAGGTCGACGGCGTCGAGCGTCTCGGTGAGCGAGCCGATCTGGTTGACCTTCACCAGCACCGCGTTGGCAGCCTGCTCGGCGATGCCCCGGGCGATGCGCTGCGGGTTGGTCACGAACAGGTCGTCGCCGACGATCTGGATGCGGTCGCCGAGCGCGGCGGTGAGGGTGGCCCAGCCGCTCCAGTCGTCCTCGGCCAGCGGGTCCTCGATCGACACGATCGGGTAGTCGCCGGCGAGCTTGGTGTAGTAGTTGCTCATCTCCTCGGCGCTCTTGGCGCTGCCCTCGAACGTGTAGGTGCCGTTGTCGAAGAACTCGGTCGCGGCCACGTCGAGCGCGAAGACGATGTCGGTGCCGAGCCGGTAGCCGGCCTTCTCCACGGCCTCGGCGATCAGGTCCAGCGCGGCGGCGTTGGTGGGCAGGTTCGGGGCGAAGCCGCCCTCGTCGCCCAGGCCGGTCGACAGGTCCTTCTTCTTCAGCACCGACTTCAGCGCGTGGTAGACCTCGGCGCCCGAGCGCAGCGCGTCCCGGAACGTCGGCGCGCCGATCGGCGCGATCATGAACTCCTGGATGTCGACGTTCGAGTCGGCGTGCGCGCCACCGTTGAGGATGTTCATCATCGGCACCGGGAGCAGGTGCGCGTTCGGGCCGCCCAGGTAGCGGAACAGGCTCAGCTCGGCGCTGCCGGCGGCGGCCTTGGCCACGGCCAGGGAGACGCCGAGGATGGCGTTCGCGCCCAGCTCGCCCTTGTTGTCCGAGCCGTCGATGTCGATCATCTTCTGGTCGATCAGCCGCTGCTCGCTGGCCTCGTAGCCGATGAGCTGGTCGACGATGCGGTCCTCGATGTTGGCGACCGCCTTCTCGACGCCCTTGCCCAGGTAGCGATCCTTGTCACCGTCGCGCAGCTCGACCGCCTCGAACGCGCCGGTGGAGGCGCCGGACGGCACCGCGGCGCGGGCGATCGTGCCGTCGTCGAGCCCGACCTCGACCTCGACCGTCGGGTTGCCCCGCGAGTCCAGGATCTCCCGGGCGACGATTCCCTCGATGGTTGCCACTGAGTCGCTCCTCGTTTGTGTGGTTCCGGTCCGTATGGGCCGCGACGGTGCGGCTGAGGCAGGTGTTGAACGCAGCGTATCGGTCCCCGCCCTGCCGCACCCCGCTCGGGGCGGCCCCCGAGGCGCTTGCTGAGACGGACATTCCCGGATTACCGGTCGTCAACCGGCAACCGGTTTGCGAGACGTTGCGTCGATCGACAAGGCTGGGCATCATGCCTGCCGCCTCGACGACTCTCCGCGTGCTCGCCGCCTCGGTCATCGCGTCGCTCTCGGTCACCGGCTGTCAGGCCCTGGACGACGCGAACGTCGCGCTCGGTCGCGCCGACCTGGTCAACGACCTCGCCGCGCGGATGGACCGGGCGCTGGAGCAGACCTGGGCCGCCGACTACCAGATCGACGGCGGCCGGACCGCCTCGATCGCGCAGACCAAGAAGCCGCTGCGGTCCACGTACACCTGGCCCGGCGGCAAGATCACGGTGACGCAGGAGTCGGTGACCCGGTGCGCGAGCACGGCCGCCCGTACCTCCTGCACCGTCTCGCCGCCCGTGCTCACCGCGGGGAAGCCGTCGGTGATCGTCTACGACGAGGCACGCAAGCAGGGCCTGGTCACGCCGCCCGCGGTGATCCGGCTGCTCACCGAGGCGGCGCTGGCGCCGGAGGCGGTCATCGAGCAGAGCGACACCACTCTCGCCGGACACCACGCCACCTGCGTCGACGTCACCCACGACGGGGAGCGCTTCAACGCCTGCGTGACGAACGAGGGTGTGCTGGGAAGCTTCTCCGGCACGCTCGACGGCAAGCCCACCGAGGTGACGCTGAGCCGCTACACCGAGAGCGTCGAGGCGGCCGCGTTCGCGGTCCCGGACGGCGCCGGCGTGGTGGACCGCCGCCCGTCCACGTCGTGACCCCGCCCGGGTTCCTGCCTGCTGCCGATCACGGGCGGCCGCCGGAGCCGGACGACCTGGCGCTGCCGGTGGCCGGACGGAAGCTGCTGACCGGCCCGGACGAGCAGCCGCTGCGGATCGGCGCGCTGCCCGGCGACCTCGCCTGGATCCCGGTCGGCACGCTCGACGGCGTCCCGGCGTGGGCGGCCGAGGTGGCCGATCCGGAGTCGCTTCCCGGCCCGTGGCGCGGCTGGCGCGGCCTCGCCGCCGAACTGCCCGCACCCCGCGCCGACCTGGCCGGACGGGCGCTCGCCGTGGTCACCTGGCGGCGTACCCACAGGTGGTGCGGCGCGTGCCGGGCCGAGCTGGCCGACGTGCCGGGCGAGACCGCGCGGCGCTGCCCGGACTGCGGGCTGACGGTGTTCGTGCCGCTGTCCGTCGCGGTGCTGACCGCGATCACCCGCCCCGGCCCGGCCGGCGGCGTCGACGAACTGCTGCTGGTCCGGCACGCGCAGGGGCCGACGCAGCTGTGGGCACTCGTCGCCGGGTTCGTCGAGGCGGGCGAGTCGCTGGAGGCGGCGGTGCACCGCGAGGTCGCCGAGGAGGTCGGCCTGACGCTGCGGCGACCGGTCTACGTGGACAGCCAGCCGTGGGCGCTGTCCGGGCCGGGCACGCTGCTCGCCGGGTTCACCGCCGAGGTGACCGACCCGGCCGCCGAACCCGTCGTCGACGGCATCGAGCTGACGGAGGCGCGTTGGTTCCCGGTGAATGCGCTGCCCGCCGAGCTGCCGCCCGCGTACTCCCTGTCGCGCTGGCTGATCGACGCGGTCGCCGCCGGGCGGTGACCGCAGGCCGGGTTGCCGTCCGGCGATGGGGACCGCCCGGCGGCGACCCTCACACCCCCAGCAGCGTGCGCAGGTGACGCGGCGGCGGGCAGTCGTGCGCCAGCATGGCGTCGTGCCAGTCGCGCAGCGGCATACCGTCCGGCCGGGCGGCGGCGATGCCGGCCATCTCGCTGTAGCCGACGAAGTACGTGGACAGCTGCGTCGAGGTGAGCAGCGCCCGCCGCCACTTGCCGGCCGCCTCGCCCTCCTCCTGGAAGCCGCGCCCGGTCATCAGCGCCATCGCCTCGGACTCGGGCATGTCGTCGCAGTGCACGAGCTGGTCCAGCAGCGCGTTGATGGTCATCCGGAGCTGCATCTTGAGCTGCTGCAACCGCACCGGCAGCCCGCCGAAGCCGAGCCCCGCCATCAGCTCCTCGGCGTAGACCGCCCAGCCCTCGACGAACACGCCCGACTCGGTGAGCGCGCGTACCCGGGTCGGGCCGTCGTACCGGCGGGCGTGGGCGAGCTGGAGGAAGTGACCCGGCATCGCCTCGTGCACGGTCAGGTTGCGGATCATGTGGTCGTTGTACTCGCGGTAGAACGACTCGACCCGCTGCGCCGGCCAGTCCGCCGGGGTGGGCGAGATGCAGTAGAACGTCGGCACGTCGGCCGTCTCCAGCGGGCCCGGCGAGTCGCAGTAGGCCACCGCCACGCCGCGCGCGAACTCCGGCATCTCCTGGATCACGCACGGGTCGCCGACCATGCTGACCAGGTCGTGGTGGCGGACGAAGTCACTCGCCTCGTCGAGCGTGACCGAGGCGAGGTCGACGATCGTGGCGTCGTCCGGGTGTTCGGCGGCCAGCAGGTCCAGCGCCCGGCGTACCGTCTCGTCGTCGGCCGGACCACCGACCAGCTCGACCGACGCCGCGCGGATCTCCTCGGTGACCCGTTCGAGGTTGGCCCAGGCGCGGCGCTGCACCTCGGCGGCGCTCAGCTCGGTGTCGAGCGTGTGCCACAGCCGCGCCTCCCACCGCCGCCGGCCCAGCCGCGGGTCACGCCCCGGACCGGCGTCCGCGGCCAGGACCTGCCGCAGCCAGGCCACGAACTCCTCCAGCGCGGCGATCGCATCGCTGGCCGCCGGGCCGACCCGGTCACGCATCGCCGGCGCCTCGGCGAGCAACCCGGGCACCTCGTCGCGGATCAGCGCCGCCGTACCGGCGAACTGCCCGACCGCCGTCTCCGCGTGGACCCGCGGCATGTCCCGCAGCGTCGCGCGCGCCGTCGACAGCGCATCGGGTACGGCCGACAGACGCCCGACGAGACTGGTCAGGCGCTCCTCGGCCGGGGCGAAGGGACGGGCCAGCAGGGCGTGCAGCAGCGGCCCCGGATTGTGGCGCAGCGGATCCCACTCGTGGCCGCGGATCTCGGTGGCCTCGAACAGTCCCCTGTCGACGAGGCTGGTGAGCAGCGCGTGGTCGACGCTCTCCGCCACGTCGAGCGCGTCCGGGTCGATTTCCGCGAGCGCGTCGGCGGCGTCCTTCAGCATCGCCTGGTCGGCGGCGAGGGCGTCGGCGGAGAGATCGGGCAGCCGGTCGTCGTAGCGGTGATCCCCGGCGGAGGTGGCCAGCCCGGGCCGGCTCTCCAGCAACGCCTCCACGATCCGCTCCGCAAGCGGCCCGAACGACTCCATCCCCCGACCCTACCGATCACCCCGCCCACTCTCCCGCCTCCCCGCCCCCGTTGATCAAGGAGTTCGTGTCCCCGCCCGAGCCCGCCCCCGGCCCAAACCCCTTGATCACCGCCGCGAGTCCCCTGACAGGCCATCGCCTGGGTGCCGGTTGGTCGGCCGCGAGCGCGCCTCCGCCCGAGGCCGGCGTAGATCTTGGACGGAAACGGCCCCTATAGGGGCACTTTCGTACCAAGATCTACGGCGATCCCGGGATGCGGGCGACGAGTCTCGCCTGCCGGGAGGGGCGCGGCTGGGCATGGCTGGCGAGGTCCGGCCCGGCAGCCGACTCGGCGATCTTGCACTTTGTGCCCGGGCAGAGGGGGCATTTGCGGCACCGCTCGGGCCGAAAGTGCAAGATCGCGGGGAGAGGGCGGGGCGGGGTGAGGCGCCGGGGGGGGTTAGGCGGGGTTGGTGGGGGTGGGGCGTTCGGCGGCTCGGATCGCTTCGGCGTACGCCAAGGTGGCCCGCCGCAGCGCGGCCTCCGGGTCGATGCCGGCCTGCCGGGCGGCGGCGACAGTGGCCAGCAGGCTCGCGCCGAGCCGGGCCTCCGGATCCGCCTGCGACTCGGCCAGTGGCGGCGGTACGGCGAGGCCCACCCGGCCGGCCCGGTCCAGGATCTTCGCGGCCAGAGAGAGCGCGGGCTGGCTCAGCGCGATGCCGTCCAGCACCGAGTCGCGGGTCTTCTCGGCCCGCTTGATCCGTTCCCAGTTCGCCTCGATCTCCTCGATCGAACCGGCCGGCTCACCGGAGAACACGTGCGGGTTGCGCCGCACCATCTTGTCGACCAGGGTGCCCGCGACGTCGTCGACGGTCCAGCTCTTGCCCTCCGGCAGGTTCTCCGCCAGCCGGGCGTGCAGCAGCACCTGGAGCAGCACGTCGCCCAGTTCCTCGCGGAGCGCGTCGGTGTCGTCGGCGCTGATCGCGTCGTACGCCTCGTAGCACTCCTCCAGCAGGAAACCGGCCAGGCTGCGGTGGGTCTGCGCCCGCTTCCACGGATCGCCGCCCGGGGAGGCCAGCCGGTCCATCACCTCGACCGCGTCGAGCAGCCGGGCGCCGGGCGGATCCCACGAGCCGTACATCAGCTCCAGTTCGGCCAGGCCGGGCTCGCGCGCCAGCCGCAGCCCCAGCTCACGGGCCAGCGTCTCGTCGCCGGCCGGACCGGCCAGCCACACCGCCCCGCCGTGCGCGGCGGCGGCGTCGAGCAGCGACTGGGTCGCACCCTCGGTCACCACGCTCACGTCGGCGCCGGCCATTCGGACCGCACGGGTCAGCTCGCTCTCCGCACCGGCGAGGACCGGGGCGGAGCGTACGGCGTCCCACCCGGCCGAGGTCAGCAGGCCGGCGGGCAGCCGGGGTGAGGTGACGAGCAGGACGATCCGCGCGGTCATGCGGCTCCGGGAGCCGGGGAGCCGGAGGCCGGCGCCTCGGGCGTGGAGATGTCGGTGACCGGGCCGTCCTGGTCGACGTACGGCAGGGAGTAGAAGACGAACGACTGGCCGGTGTTGACCAGCGACGGCACGCCCGTCACGCCGAACCGGGGGTTGACGCGGACGTCCGACTTCTCGGCCTGCTCCTGCAGCGCGCTGCTGAGCGCGGTGGCGGTGCGGACGAACCCGGCCTCGCCGAACGCCTGCCGCACCTGGTCGATGCTCAGGCCCGGCTGGATCGCCCCGGTCTTCTCGAGGGCGTGGTAGACGGCCATCAGGGACTCGTCGCTGAGGTCGGCCGGGGGCAGGCTCTGCTGGAGCGTGCCGGAGAGGTCGACCCACTCGCCCCACAGCTTCGTGTACTCGGTGGTCGCCGGCATCCGGAGCGCCTGCTGGATCTGCTCCGGGGAGATCTGGTCGGTGACCTGGAGACCCTTGTCGGCCGCCACGCGCTTGCCCAGGTCGATCGCCACCAGCAGGTTCAGCACGTCCTGCCGGGTCACCGAGGACCGCAGCTCCGCCGGCGACGGCGTCTGCGGGGACTGGCTACGGACGGCCTCCGCGTACTGCCGCTGCGCGTCCTCGTAGATCGCGTCGACCCGGTCGACGGAGTACCGGCTGTCGCCGACGTAGGCGGCGACGTCCGGGGCGGAGCGGCCACAGGCGGCGAGAGAGAGCGCGGCAAGGGCCGCGACGCTGACGGCGACGAGGGAACGGCGAGCACGCATGAGGGTCACTCTCTCACGCCGAGTACCGGCCTGTGACTCCGCCCACCTCATCGCGCACCCGCCCCGGACCGGGCGGCACCGGCGAACTCCTCGGGCTTGCTGTGTCATCGTCCGCTCGCCACTGCGGGGCTGGCAACACCGGCCAGCTCCTCGGGCTTGCCGAGGACGTCGGCCAGGAGCTGCCCGCACCACTCCAGCAGCGCCTGGTCGCGCAGCGGCTCGCCGCCGATCCGCCGGGTGCTCGGCCGGGGCACGCTGACCTGGTCGAGCGCCTGCTTGTAGACCGAGTCCGGGTGGTAGCGCTTGAGCCGCATCTGCTTCGAGTCGGGCAGCGGCAGCGGGCCGAACCGGATGTGCTTGCCCTGCATCGACACGTCGGTCAGCCCGTAGCGGCGGGCGAGCAGCCGGAACCGCGCCACCGCGACCAGGTTCTGCACCGGCGCGGGCGGCTCGCCGTACCGGTCGGTCATCTCGGCGACCACCTCGCGCAGACGCTCGGAGTCGCGGGCCTCGGCGAGCTTGCGGTACATCTCCAGGCGCAGCCGCTCCACCGCCACGTAGTCGTGCGGCAGGTGCGCGTCGATCGGCAGGTCGACCTTGACCTCCGCCTCCTCCTCCTGCTGCTCGCCCTTGAAGGCGGACACCGCCTCGCCGACCATCCGGACGTACAGGTCGAAGCCGACGCCCTCGATGTGGCCGGACTGCTCGCCGCCGAGCAGGTTGCCGGCGCCGCGGATCTCCAGGTCCTTCATCGCCACGTACATGCCGGCGCCGAGTTCGGTGTGCTGGGCGATGGTCGCCAGCCGCTCGTGCGCGTTCTCGGTGAGCGGCTTCTCCGGCGGGTAGAGGAAGTACGCGTACGCCCGTTCCCGGCCACGGCCGACCCGGCCGCGGATCTGGTGCAGCTGGGCCAGGCCGAGCAGGTCGGCGCGCTCGACGATGAGGGTGTTGGCGTTCGGGATGTCGATGCCTGATTCGACGATCGTGGTGCAGACGAGGACGTCGAACTCCTTCTCCCAGAAGCCGACCATCACCTTCTCCAGCGCCTCCTCGCCCATCTGGCCGTGCGCCACCGCCACCCGGGCCTCGGGGACCAGTTCCCGCAGCCTGCGGGCCGTCTTCTCGATCGACTCGACCCGGTTGTGCAGGTAGAAGACCTGACCGTCGCGCAGCAGCTCACGGTGGATGGAGGCGGCCACCTGACGGTCGTCGTACGCCCCGACGAACGTGAGCACCGGGTGCCGCTCCTCCGGCGGGGTGGCGATTGTGGACATCTCCCGGATGCCGGTGATCGCCATCTCCAGCGTCCGCGGGATCGGGGTGGCCGACATGGCGAGCACGTCGACCGAGGCGCGCAGCGTCTTCAGGTGCTCCTTGTGCTCGACGCCGAACCGCTGCTCCTCGTCGATGATGACCAGCCCCAGAGACTTGAACCGGGTGGACGCCTGGAGCAGCCGGTGGGTGCCGATGACGATGTCGACGGTGCCGGCGGCGACCATCTCCAGCGTCTGCTCGGACTCCTTCGGCGTCTGGAACCGGGACAGCTGCCGGATCGACACCGGGAACTGGCTCATCCGCTCGGCGAACGTGTTGTAGTGCTGCTGCACCAGCAGCGTGGTCGGCACCAGCACGGCCACCTGCTTGCCGTCCTGCACCGCCTTGAACGCCGCCCGTACCGCGATCTCGGTCTTGCCGTAGCCGACGTCGCCGCAGATCAGCCGGTCCATCGGGACGGTCTGCTCCATGTCCCGCTTGACCTCCTCGATGGCGGCCAGCTGGTCGGGCGTCTCCTGCCAGGGGAACGCGTCCTCCAGCTCACGCTGCCACGGGGTGTCGGGACCGAAGTTGTGCCCCTTCGACGCCTTGCGCGCGGCGTAGAGCTGGATGAGCTGCGCGGCGATCTCGCGGACCGCCTTGCGGGCCCGGGCCTTGGACTTCTGCCAGTCCGAGCCGCCCATCTTGTGCAGCGTGGGCTGCTCGCCGCCGACGTAGCGGGAGAGCTGGTCGAGCTGGTCGGTGGGGACGAAGAGGCGGTCGCCGGGCTGGCCGCGCTTGCTCGGCGCGTACTCGATGACCAGGTATTCGCGGCTGGCGCCGTTCACCGTGCGCTGCACCAGCTCCACGTACCGGCCGATGCCGTGCTGCTCGTGCACCACGAAGTCGCCGGCCTTCAGCTCCAGCGGATCGATGGTGTTGCGCCGCCGGCTGGGCATCTTGCGCATGTCGCGGGTGGAGGTGCCCCGGCCACCGGTGACGTCGTTGCCGGTGAGCAGCACGAACTTCGACGCCTCGTCGACGAAGCCGGCGGTCAGGCAGCCGCAGGACACGAGCAGTTCGCCCGGTGCCGGTGCGGCGGGCACCTCCTCGGTGAGCCGGGCGCCGAGACCGGCGTCGCGGAGCACCTCGACGGCCCGCTGGGCGGGGCCGTGCCCCTCGAACACGAGCGCGATCGACCAGCCCTCACCGGCCCAGCGCTTCAGGTCGTCGACCACCCGGGCGGTCTCGCCGTGGTAGAGCGGGGCCGGCTGGGCGGCCAGGCTCACCGCGATGGCGTCGTCGGGGGTGACGTCGACAGCGGCCGGCTCGTCCTCCCAGGGCTGCCGGGCCGGCGCCGCGTCCGCCTCGACCAGGCCGAACGGCGCGAGCGTCCACCAGGGCTGGCGCAGGGCGCGGGCTGCCGTGCGTACCTCGGCCAGGGTCTTGAAGGCGGCGGCGCCGAGGTCGACAGGGGCCTGGCCGCCGACGGCGGCCGCGGCCCAGCTGGCCTGGAGGAACTCCTCCGAGGTACGGACCAGGTCGTGCGCGCGGGTGCGGATGCGCTCGGGGTCGCAGAGGAGTACGTGGGTGCCGGCCGGCATGCAGTCGACGAGCAGTTCCAGCGCGTCGGCGCCGATCAGGGCCGGAGCGAGCGACTCCATGCCCTCGACCGGGATGCCCTCGGCCAGCTTGTCCAGGATCTCGGCCAGCTCGGGGTGCTCGGCGGCGAGCGCGGCGGCCCGCTCCCGCACCGCCGGGGTCAGCAGCAGCTCCCGGCACGGTGGCGCCCACATCTGCGCCACGCCCTCGATGGTGCGCTGGTCGGCCACCGCGAAGGTGCGGATCTCCTCCACCTCGTCGCCCCAGAACTCGACCCGGGACGGGTGCTCGTCGGTGGGCGGGAAGACGTCCAGGATGCCGCCGCGTACGGCGAACTCGCCGCGCTTGGTGACCAGGTCGACCCGGGCGTACGCCATGTCGGTGAGCCGGCGGGCGACCTCCTCCAGGTCGGCCTCGTCCCCGGCGGCGAGCTGCACCGGCTCCAGGTCGCCGAGGCCCTTGAGCTGCGGCTGGAGCAGCGAGCGCACCGGCGCGACGACGACCCGCAGCGGCCCGGTGCGGCCGTGCGCGTCGGCGGCGTCCGGGTGGGCCAGCCGGCGCAGCACGGCGAGGCGCCGCCCGACCGTGTCGGATCGGGGCGACAGGCGCTCGTGCGGCAGCGTCTCCCAGGACGGGAAGACCGCCACCTGCTCCGGCGGCAGCAGGCTGCCCAGCGCGGAGGCCAGGTCGTCGGCCTCGCGGGTGGTGGCGGTGACCGCGAGCACCGGGCGGCCCGCGCCTCCGGCCGGCTCGTCGGCGGCGACCGCTGCCACCGCGAACGGGCGCAGCGCGGCCGGGGCGGTGAGGTCGAGCCCGTCGACCTGCGCGGCACCGGAGCGCGCCAGGTCACGCGCCCGGGCCAGCCCCGGGTCGGCCAGGGCGGCGGAGAAGAGTCCGGTGAGCATCAGTGATCACTTCCAGCGGATCGACACACGACGACGACCCCGCGTCCAGCCGGACGGGGGGTGCACCGTTCGAGCCTATCCCCCTCCACCGACGAACCGGGCCCGCCCGACGTTGGATCTTGACCGGCTGCGACCGGGCGTGGTGCGGTGGGCGGATGGTCGAGTATCGGACGGTCTTCGACGCCGAGGTGGTTTTCTCCAACGGTGGCGGTCTGCGCACCGACGGGTTCCGGCTGGACGTGCCGCACCCCGACGTCACCGACGACGAGGTGGCCGCGCTGCTGGTCCGGCACCTGGGGCTGCTCATGGTCGGCGAGGTACGGATCACGAACCGGACCGTCGTCGAGGAGCCGCACAAGGGCGGGCGCGGGGTGGCCGCCCCGGCCGGCGGCGGTCGG
This sequence comes from Micromonospora sp. CNZ297, assembly GCF_007827625.1. Taxonomy (NCBI): domain Bacteria; kingdom Bacillati; phylum Actinomycetota; class Actinomycetes; order Micromonosporales; family Micromonosporaceae; genus Micromonospora; species Micromonospora sp. CNZ297. Next base: position 113,409 of record NZ_VISU01000021.1, read on the forward strand.
CGTGTCGTCGAGCTGAGTCACGTGATCACCGACGGCCTGGTCACGCTGCCCGGCTGGCCCGCACCGGCGATCAGCGAGTGGCTGACCCGGGAGGCGTCCCGGAGCCGGTACGCGCCCGGTGTCGAGTTCCAGGTCGGGCGGATCGACATGATCGCCAACACCGGCACGTACGTGGACACGCCGTCGCACCGCTTCGCCGACGGCCCGGACCTGACCGGGGTGCCGCTGGACCGCCTCGCCGACCTGCCCGGCCTGGTGGTACGCGTGCCGGCCGGTACGCGGGCGGTGGACCGGCTGATGCTCGCCCCGTACGACGTGGCCGGGTGCGCGGTGCTGCTGCACACCGGGTGGGACGTGCACTTCGGCACCGACGCGTACGCCGCACCGGACGCGCCCTACCTGACCGGTGACGGCGCCCAGTGGCTGGCCGAGTCGGGCGCGGCGCTCGTCGGCATCGACTCGATCAACATCGACGACATGACGGCGGCGGCAGCAGGTCAGCGCCCGGCGCACACCGGTCTGCTGGCCGCCGGGGTGCCGATCGTGGAACACCTGACCGGCCTGGACGCGCTGCCGCCGACCGGCTTCCGGTTCACCGCCGCTCCGCCGCGGGTCGCCGGCATGGGCACGTTCCCGGTGCGCGCCTTCGCCGTCGTCGACGCCTGACCCCGCGCCGTCGGCCCGACGCCGCCGTCAGTAGCGCACGGCGATGCGGCGCTCGGCCGCGTCCACGCGGATCTCGCCGCCGTACGGGATGATCACCTGCGGGTCGGTGTGGCCCAGGTCGACGTCGAAGACCACCACCGGGTCGCCGGCGTAGGGGGCGAGCGCCGACAGGATCGCCGCCCGCTGGTCGGCGGCCCAGGCCAGCCGCTCCGCGACCGAGTGCGGCCGGTCGAAGTCCCACGCCTTGGGGCGGCCCACCACGATCGCCGGGACGGCGGCGAGCAGACCCCGCTCGCCCATGTTGCGCACGATCCGGAAGACCTCCTGCGCGGTGGGCATCTCCTCCGACGTCTCCAGCACCAGTACCGAGCCGGCCAGGTCGGCCGCGCGCGGAACACGGTCGGCCGCCATCAGCCAGTGCAGGATCTCCAGGTTGCCGCCCCACGTCCGGCCCTGCACCACCCGGGCCGGGCCGTGCCAGCGCCAGCCCTCGGACGGGTACATCGGCGGCTCCTCGGCGAGCGTGGCCGGGTCGCGCCAGTCGCGCGGCTCGTCGCCCCACTCGGAAGCGGCGCTCAGCTCGTACCAGCCGGTGGTGAACAGCGCGGCGCGCAGCGAGTCGAGCGTGAGCGGGTGCGGCTTCCCGGAGCGCCCGAGGTGCACGAGCACGGAGCCGCCGTGGTAGCCGACGACGCCCAGCCGGTACAGGTGGTTGAGCACGTTGGTGTTGTCCGAGTAGCCGAAGTACGGCTTCGGGTTGGCCCGCAACACATCGTCGTCCAGGTACGGGGTGACGGTGATCAGGTCGTCCCCGCCGACCGTCGCCAGCACGGCGGTGATCGTCGGGTCGGCGAACGCGGCGGTCAGGTCACGCGCCCGGTCGCGCGGGTCGGCGCCCATGACCCGAGTGGTCGGATACTCCACCGGTTCCAGCCCCAGCTCGTCGCGGAGCCGGCGCAGGCCCAGCTCGTACACGTGGGGGAAGAGACCCGGCAGGCCGGCGGAGGGTGAGACGACCGCGACCCGGTCGCCGGGCTGCGGTTTGGCGGGATAGACAGGCACCGTCATGGCCCGACGCTATCGGCCCGGGCCAGCGGTTTTCGCCCGACGAAACCCCATGAGCCGGGCATATGCCCGCAATAGGCTGAGGCCGTGGACGACGAGCCGGAGCTGCGTACCCGGGACTGGCTGCCCCGCACGGCGGCGCTGATCCTCGGCACCCTGGCGCTGGCCAGCGCGTTCATCGCCGCCTACGTCGGCGCGCTGCACAAGCCGGACCCCCGCGACGTGCCGGTCGCCGTCGTCACGAGCGACCAGCAGGCCCAGGCCGTGATGTCCGCCGTCCGCGCCCGCACGGACACGATCAAACCCGTCGGGTACGGCAGCCGCGACGCCGCTTCCGACGGTCTCACCGACAGATCGGTGTACGCGGTGCTCAGCTCCGCCCCCGACGGCGGCCTGACGCTCGCCACCGCCAGCGCGGGAGCGCCCGCCGCCACCGAACTCGTCACCGACGTGTTCACCGAGGCGGCCCGGCAGGCCGGGGTGCCACTGGAGGTCACCGACGACGTGCCGGTCTCCGCCGACGACCCGCGCGGCCTGGTCCCGTTCTACCTGGCCGTCGGCGTGGTGCTCGGCGGCTACCTGGCGTCCACGGCGCTCGGCATCTCGCTCGGCACCAGCCCGCGCGACCTGCGCCGGGCCGGGCTGCGGATCGCCACGCTCGCGGTGCACGCGATCCTGCTCGGCGTCATCGGGGCGATCCTGGTCGGGCCGGTGCTCGGCGTGTTCCCCGATCAGGTGGCGACGGTGGCGGTGGTCGGCGCGCTCGCCGCGTTCGCGGCCGGGATGGTCGCCGCCGCCGTCCAGGGCTGGCTCGGGCTGCTCGGCACCGGCATCGTGATCCTGCTGCTCGTCGTGCTCGGCAACCCCGGTTCCGGCGGCATCTACGCGCCCGAGTTCCTGCCGCCGTTCCTGCGCGGGATGCACCGCTGGAACGTTCCGGGCCTCGCCACCGACCTGTTCAAGTCGGCCATCTACTTCGACTGGCGCGGCGGCGGCTGGGCACTGACCGGGCTGCTGGTCTGGGTGGTCGCCGGCCTGGCCGGCCTGCTCACCGCGACCGTGTTCCGGGCACGCCGCCGGCCGAAGGCGGGACGGCACGCCGTCGAGCGGGGCTGACCGACGGGCCGTCCCAGAGTGCAGATCATCACGCCGTCCCCCTCCTGTCCGCCGGGGCCGCGCGGATACCATCCAGAGGAGTCGGACAGCGCTGTCCTTCGTCCTCGCGTAAGGAGCGCAACCGTGACCGACCAGCACGACCACGACGGCCCCGACGCCGCTCTCCGGGCCGACATCCGCCGCCTCGGCACGCTGCTCGGGCAGACCCTCGCCCGGCAGGAGGGCCGCCCGCTGCTCGACCTGGTCGAGGAGATCCGCGCCCAGGTCCGCTCCGACGTACCGGCCGCGGCCCAGCGCCTCGCCGGGCTCGACGTCACCACCGGCACGAAGCTGGCCCGCGCCTTCTCCACCTATTTCCACCTGGCGAACATCACCGAGCAGGTGCACCGCGCCCGGGACCTGCGCCGCCGCCGCGCCACACACGGCGGCTGGCTGGATCAGGCGGCCAAGATGATCGCCGAGCGCGGCGTACCGGCCGAGGAGATCGCCGCGGCGGCCCGCCGGCTGGCCGTACGACCGGTCTTCACCGCCCACCCGACCGAGGCGGCCCGCCGGTCCATCCTGTCCAAGCTGCGCGCCGTCGCCGACGAGCTGGACACCGAGACCGCGAACGCGATCCTGTACGGCGCCAGCGACGAGGGCCCGGCGAACCGCCGCCTGGCCGAACTGCTCGATCTCATGTGGCAGACCGACGAGCTGCGGCTGGACCGGCCGGACCCGACCGACGAGGCGCGCAACGCGATCTACTACCTGCGCGACCTGTACGCCGAGGCCGCGCCCCAGGTCCTCGACGACCTCGCCGACACGCTGCGCACGCTCGGCGTGGAGACGTCGCCGACGTCCCGCCCGCTGAGCTTCGGCACCTGGATCGGCGGTGACCGCGACGGCAACCCGTTCGTCACGCCGGTGGTCACCCGCGAGGTGCTGCGCATCCAGCACGAGCACGGCATCGCCGCCACCGAGAAGGCGATGGACGAGCTGATCACCGAGGTCAGCGTGTCCCGGCGGCTGCGTGCGGTGTCGCTCGACCTGTCCGCCAGCCTCGCCAAGGACCTGGACGCGCTGCCCGAGGTGGCGCCCCGGTTCCGCCGGGTCAACGCGGAGGAGCCGTACCGGCTCAAGGCGCGGTGCGTGAAGGCGAAGCTCGCCAACACCCGGGAGCGGCTGCGTGCCGACACCCCGCACGTGCCGGGGCGGGACTACCGGGGCTCGTCCGAGCTGATCGCCGACCTGGAACTGCTGCGCGCGTCGCTGGCCCGCAACTCCGGCCAGCTCACCGCCGTCGGGCGGCTGGCCTCGGCCATCCGTACGGTGTCCGCGTTCGGCCTGCACCTGGCCACCATGGACATCCGGGAGCACGCGGAGAAGCACCACGAGGTGCTGGCCCAGCTCTACGAGGCGGTCGGCGAGGTCTCCGACTACCCGGCACTGTCCCGGCTGGAGCGCACCAAGCTGCTCGCCGACGAGCTGACCGGCCGGCGGCCGCTCTCCACCCAGGACAGCCCGCTCACCGAGTCGGCCCGCAAGACGTTCGACGTGTTCGCGGCGATCCGCGAGGCGCAGGACCGGTTCGGCCCCGAGGTCATCGAGTCGTACATCATCTCGATGACGCTCGGCGTCGACGACGTGCTGGCCGCCGTGGTGCTGGCCCGCGAGGCCGGCCTGGTGGACGTGCACTCCGGGCGGGCCCGCATCGGCATCGTGCCGCTGCTGGAGACCCCGGCCGAACTGAACGCCGGTGGTGAGCTGCTGGACGAACTGCTGTCGCTGCCCGCGTACCGGGCGCTCGTGGCGGCCCGGGGCGACGTGCAGGAGGTGATGCTCGGCTACTCCGACTCCAACAAGGAGGCGGGCATCACCACCAGCCAGTGGTCCATCCACCGGGCGCAGCGCTCGCTGCGGGACGTGGCCGCGCGGCACGGCGTGCACCTGCGGTTGTTCCACGGCCGGGGCGGCACCGTCGGCCGTGGTGGCGGCCCCACCCACGACGCGATCCTGGCTCAGCCGTACGGCACGCTCGACGGCGCGATCAAGGTGACCGAGCAGGGCGAGGTCATCTCCGACAAGTACACGCTGCCGGCGCTGGCCCGGGAGAACCTCGAACTGACGGTGGCGGCGGTGCTCCAGGCCACGCTGCTGCACACCGCGCCCCGGCAGCCGGCCGAGATGCTGGAGCGCTGGGACGCGGCGATGGACGTGGTGTCCGAGTCCGCGTTCCGGTCGTACCGGTCGCTGGTCGAGGACCCGGACCTGCCCGCGTACTTCTGGGCCTCCACCCCGACCGAGCTGCTCGGCGCGCTGAACATCGGCTCCCGGCCGGCGAAGCGCCCGAACACCGGCGCCGGCCTGTCCGGCCTGCGCGCCATCCCGTGGGTGTTCGGCTGGACGCAGACCCGACAGATCGTGCCGGGCTGGTTCGGCGTGGGTTCCGGTCTGGCCGCCGCGCGGGCGGCCGGGCTGGCCGACGTGCTCGCCGAGATGAACCGGAACTGGCACTTCTTCCGCACGTTCCTGTCGAACGTCGAGATGATGCTGACCAAGACCGACCTGACCATCGCCCGGCGGTACGTGGAGACGCTGGTGCCGAAGAAGCTGCACCCGATCTTCGACAAGATCGAGCAGGAGTACGAGCTGACCAAGCAGGAGGTGCTCGCGGTCACCGCCGCACCGGCGCTGCTGGACAACTCGCCGGTGCTCCAGCGCACGCTCGCCGTGCGGGACACCTACCTGGAGCCGCTGCACCACCTCCAGGTGGCGTTGCTGCGGCAGTACCGCGAATCCGGCGCCGCCGGGCGTGCGGTGGTGACCGCGCCGGGTGGGCGGCGTGCCCCGAACGACGGTACGGCGCTGGAGCGGGCGCTGCTGACCACCGTCAACGGCATCGCCGCCGGCATGCGCAACACCGGCTGAGATGTAAGGAAGGGCCCCCTCTTAACGCCTCGTGCATAAGAGGGGGCCCTTCTTAGTGAGTGTTTGAGATTCCGGCTCAGGTGTGGGTTGCCTGGGCCGGTTTCGTGTGTCGGGCCAGGCGGGTGACCATGACGTGGATCA